>BLMO01000229.1 GCA_011957885.1 Clostridiales bacterium | reverse complement strand
ATAATTGGTAACATTTGTGTGGAAATACAGTTTTCTATAACTTCCTGTCTGTAAGAAAAGATAGAAGATTTTTCCTTAGTAATGATTTGAACATGGTGCTAGCACCATGTAATAAGAGCGTTCAAAGAGAAAATGTGTTTTGGATTTGTTACGCTTTAGCCTTTAGAAATACCTTGTTTTACAAGGTATTTAAGATATAAGCATGGCGTGGAGGGTATTTTATACCTTTGTTCTCAAAAATGGCTTTTATTGCGTAACTTTTCTATCCCAGTTTCAATACTCTGTACAGGTCATTTCAAGCATATTGAAGCAGGGATCGAAAACGATTTCAGTTATATAAAGTTTGACGGAAAAGTTATAAAAAATAAAAAACGATATTTTTAAAAATATATAATCTGCTCCCGCATATGACGTTACAATGCATCAACATTTCAAAAATTCCTTATATATTCAGCGCAAATTTGTGAAACATGAAAAATATGAAGGTTTTTGAAATAATTTATGCATTTTCCATTGACATTCTGCAAATAACGCGTATAATAAAAGGCATGAAGGCAAAGGCGCTGTGAATTTCACAGCGCCTTTCTTTTTTCAAAAAAGCAAGGAGGCATCATCAATGGGACAGATCTTTTCATCAGCGGATACCACGTGGGTCCTGATCGGAGCCGCGCTGGTATTCTTCATGCAGGCAGGCTTTGCAATGGTTGAAACCGGCTTTACCAGAGCAAAAAACGCCGGCAATATTATTATGAAAAACTTAATGGACTTCGCAATCGGCACACCGATTTTCTGGGTAATCGGATTCGGTCTGATGTTTGCAGGAACAGGACCCTTCATCGGCGGTCTGGATTTTCTGATTAAAGGAGATTATTCCTTTATGGGACTGAGCGTGCCCACGCCGGTATTCATCATTTTCCAGACAGTGTTCTGCGCTACCGCCGCAACAATCGTTTCCGGCGCAATGGCTGAACGTACCAAATTTATTTCTTACTGTATTTACAGCGGCATCATCAGTGCCGTTATTTATCCGATTTCCGGTCACTGGATCTGGGGCGGCGGCTGGCTGGCACAGCTCGGTTTCCACGATTTTGCCGGATCCACTGCAGTACATATGGTAGGCGGCGTTGCCGCTTTGGTTGGCGCGAAAATTCTGGGACCCCGCATCGGGAAATACGGCAAAGACGGCAAACCCCGGGCGATTCTGGGTCACAGTCTGACGCTGGGCGCGCTGGGCGTATTCATTCTGTGGTTCTGCTGGTTCGGATTTAACGGATGTTCTACATTAAGCATGACCGGGGACGATGCACTGACTGCTGCCGGAAACATCTTTGTAACAACCAACCTTGCAGCCGCCACCTCAACGGTAGCTACTATGGTGATCACATGGATCCGCTATAAAAAGCCTGACGTATCCATGACGCTGAACGGCTCCCTTGCAGGACTTGTTGCAATAACCGCCGGCTGCGACGCCGTCACACCGGTAGGTGCATTCTTCATCGGATTGGTTGCCGCGTTTGTTGTAGTATTCGGTATTGAATTTGTTGATAAAATTCTGAAAATCGACGATCCTGTGGGCGCGATAGGCGTACATGGCTTCTGCGGCGCAACAGGCACGCTGCTGACCGGACTGTTTGCATATTATCTGACAGATGACGCCGGCAATCCTCTCGGACTCTTTTACGGCGGCGGATTCAAATTTCTCGGAACGCAGGCGCTGGGCGTAATTTCTGTAATCGCCTGGGTAGCTGTAACCATGACGGTTGTGTTCCAGATTATCAAGCACACCATCGGACTGCGCGCCAGCGAGGAAGAGGAAATCCGCGGCTTGGATATCACGGAACACGGCATTGCAAGCGCTTACGCGGACTTTGCATCTGTACAGCCTCAAATTCTGACCGGCGCTGTTTCCACTTCCCAAGCTGCACAGGATGTATTGGAAAAGGCTGTTCCTGTAGAACATATTTCCGCATCGGATCCTTCCAAGGCAAAGCTCACAAAAATCGCAATTGTATTGAATCAGGAGCATTTTGAACCGCTGAAAGCTGCTATGAACAGCATCGGCATCACTGGTATGACCGTAACGCAGGTACTGGGTTACGGTACACAAAAGGGACGCGACACCTTCTACCGCGGCGTTAAGTTAGAAGAAGCGAAATTGCTGCCGAAGGTAAAGGTGGAAATCGTTGTCAGCAAAATTCCGGTAGACACTGTAATCGACACGGCAAGGCGTGCCTTGTACACCGGTAATGTAGGCGACGGAAAAATCTTTGTTTATGATGTGGAAAATGCAGTCCGTGTCCGCACCGGAGAACAGGGATATGACGCTCTCCAGGGCGAAGATTGAAAGCTTTAATTATATGGTAAAAAAATCTGCCGGGTATACCCGGCAGATTTTTTCATTATAAGAACCTCCAAAAGAAGATTGCGCGGAGCAAAATCTATAAAAGCCTCCCAGCAAAGGGAGCTCCTGCGCAACATTAAAACATC
>BLMO01000228.1 GCA_011957885.1 Clostridiales bacterium | reverse complement strand
AAATATAAAACTGCTGGATTTGCTCATGAAATCATTCTCATGAACTATGGCGGAATCCGCCTTACCAAAGAATTTCTTCAGGGAGCATATGCACTCTGCCGGGAATACGATACCCCTACCATGTGCGATGAAATTCAGTCCTGCATGTGGTACAAGGGCGCATTCCTGTTCCGTCTGTACGGTCTGCAGCCCGATTTCTCCATCGTGGGCAAAGGCTTCCCCGGCGGCGAATATCCCGCATCCAAAATCCTTACCACTGCGCCCATGGATACCTTGAATCAGTTCGGCGCACTGGTAACAAACGGACAGGAAGAACTGGCTTCCCTTGCTTATCTCATCACCATGACCTTTATGCAGGCAAATGGAGATGAAATTGAGCGCATCGGCAAACACTTTGAAGAAGGGCTGCGCGCCGTTATGGAAAAACACAGCGACATTATACTGGATGTAGAAGGAGATGCACATCTCGTTGCCCTCCACTTCCATACTGTCGATGGCGCTGCTGCATTTGCCGATCAGATGAAAACAGCTTGTATTGACGCTTCCGCTCAAATCTATAAGGCAAATTGCCTGCCGGCAATGCTCATGAAACCGCCGATTATTGCAAGCGAAGCTACTATGGATTATATTGTAAATACCATAGACGCACTTCTCTCAAAATAAAATATTAAGCGAGACGGGGCGTGAAAAGCCGAATCTTTTTTCACGCCCCGTTTATATCCGAATACATATCGCTTGGAAAGGTATAAACATACTATGCTTGTAATCGGCCTTGACGTAGGCACTACAGGAACCAAAGCAATCATAACAGATGAACACGGCACGGTTCTGTCCAGAGGCTACCGGGAATATCCCCTGAAAAGCCAGAACGGCAGAGTTACACAAAACGCCGCAGACTGGTGGGATGCAGCGCAATATGCCATCTGCACTGCACTGCAAGCGGTAAACCCGAAGGAAGTGCGGGCAATCGGCATATCCACCCAAGGCGCCAGCATGCTTGCCGCGGACAAAGCCGGCAATCCCATTTCCGAAGTCATCACCTGGATGGATACCCGCTCCGCCGCAGAAGCGGAGGCGCTCACAAATACAATCGGTACAGAAGGGGTATACCGCAAATGCGGCTGGCTTCCCAATCCTTCACTAGACGCTGCAAAAATCCTGTGGCTGCAAAAAAATGATCCGGACACATTCACCCGTGCGGATACCTTTATTTCCACACTGGAATATATCAACCTGAAACTGACCGGAAAGAATGTAATCGACCCGACAAATGCCGCAATCCGCCAGCTATACAATATGGAAACCGGCACATGGGACGAACAGATTTTAAATCTGATAGGCATATCCAAGAACCGTCTGCCGGATATTTTGCCGGTTGGTGCCCTGGTGGGAACACTCACGCCGGACGCTGCCGCCGCCCTTGGATTGGATCCGGAGGTTGCCGTATTCAACGGAGCACATGACCAATATTGCGCGTCTATCGGATCCGGTGCTGTGGATGCAGGAGACATGCTTCTTGCTACCGGCACAACCTGGGTAGTGCTAGGAGTAACAGATCGTCTGCTATACACAGACAATCACATTTGCCCGGGTATTCATCCCGTAAAAGGCAAATATGGCGCCATGGCTTCTCTGGTCAGTGCTGGAAGTGCGCTGAACTGGTACAAAGATCTTGTAGGCGCAGACTTTAAAACCATGGATCAGGAAGCTGCCGTGCGCGCAGAAAGCGCAAAAGATCTGTTTGTTCTTCCCTATGTGCTGGGCGCAGGATTTCCCCACAATCAGCCGGGACTTCGGGGGGCTATGTTCGGATTGGATGCAGGGCATGACCGCTATCATATCGCCCGCGCACTCATGGAAGGCGTTGCTTTTGAAGCATCTATTGTTCTGGAGCAGTTCGCCACCCAGGGAATACGCATCGGCAAGCTGATGATGACCGGCGGTGCGGCCCGCAGCGACCTGTGGAGTGAAATCGTTGGATATGCCACCGGCTGCAAGATTTATCGCCCCGCAGAACCGGAAACCTGCTGTCTGGGCGCTGCAATGATTGCATTTGTAGGGCTTGGCGTATTTGACAATTTTTCCGCCTGCCGCAGCGCAATGGTAAAAAGCAACCCGCTGCCCTTGTCGGATCCACATATGTTTGACTTCTACCGGGAAAAAGGCGCACGCTATCGGGAGCTTGTACAAAAAATTCTGTAAAAAAACCACCTGCTTGGCAGATGGTTTTTAGGCTCCCATGTGAGGACCTGCTGCGCAGTTCCATAGGGAACAGTCTCCGCTGTGCGGAGACTGCGGGATTGTTTGCCCCCCCAAAA
>BLMO01000227.1 GCA_011957885.1 Clostridiales bacterium | reverse complement strand
TCTGTCTGTCTGTCTGTCTGTCTGTCTGTCTGTCTGTCTGTCTGTCTGTCTGTCTCATTATACCCTTCATAATAATTTTTTCAACCCTTAAATTGTAATTTTTTTGTTAATATATAATGTAAGGTAAATATTTTTGTTTTTATGGTAGAAGTATTCGCTTTATAAAATTCCGCCAAACTTTGCAAAACAATCCCTCACCCGCTTCGCGGGACAGCACCTTTGCCGAGGGAGCCCACAATTCAAACCTAAGCCTCCCTTGTGCAAAGGGAGGTGGCGCGGCGCAGCCGTGTCGGAGGGATTGTTTATATAGACTGCCGATTTGCAGATTATCTAAAATGATCGCACGGACAATCCCTCAGTCGCTATCGCGACAGCTCCCTTTACACAAGGGAGCCTTTTTTATTTGTTTGCGTTTTGCGGAAGTGTCCTTGGCACAAGGAGCATGTGGGTGCTGCACGACAGCTCCCTATGGAGCCATGCAGTGGATCCTCACATGGGAGCCTTTTTATGTATTACATTATACTATTTCTTTTTTATCGCGTCAATAGGAAAATGCAGGGAGTAACGATTTTTTGCATAATCCTTTATTCCCCGCATTTTTTCCCGTTTGTTTTGGTTATATTTCCTTCATGGTAAGACCAATTCGTTTTTTTGCGACATCAACCGACTTTATTTTCACTGTAACGATATCTCCTACAGACAGCGCCTCGGAGGGATGTTTAATAAATTTATCGCAAATTTCCGATATATGAACCAGCCCGTCCTGATGCACGCCAATATCAACAAACGCGCCGAAATCAATCACATTTCGTACAGTTCCTGTCATCACCATACCAGGTTCCAAATCGGATATTTCAATCACGCGTTCCCGCAGTTGGGGTTTGGGCAAATCATCACGGATATCCCGCCCCGGCTTCTCCAGTTCTGCTACAATATCCAGCAACGTAGGTTCGCCGATTCCAAGATCTTCTGCAACAGCCGATGTTCCGCAATCTGCAACCTTGCGGCGCAAATCCTGCAATTTTCCGTTTCGCACGTCCTCATTTGTGTAGCCGAATTTCGCCAGCAGCGCTTTTGCCGGTTTATAGGATTCCGGATGCACACCTGTGTTATCTAAAATTTCTTTTGCATCCGGAACGCGTAAAAATCCTGCACATTGCTCGTATGCCTTTGCGCCGATTCGCGGCACTTTGGTAAGCTGGGAACGGGAAGTAAATTCGCCGTTTTCATCCCGGTATTTCACAATATTTTTGGCAGCTGTCAAATTTATGCCAGAAATATAGGAAAGGAGTGAATAGGAAGCAGTATTCACATCCACGCCGACACTGTTTACGCAGTCCTCAACCACACCTTGCAGCGCCTCATCCAGCCGCGCTTCCTTCATATCATGCTGATATTGTCCCACACCAATAGATTTGGGATCAATTTTCACCAATTCTGCCAAGGGATCCTGCAGGCGGCGGGCGATAGACACAGCGGAACGCTGTGTTACATCAAAATCGGGAAATTCTTCGGCACCCTGTTTGGATGCCGAATACACAGACGCGCCAGCTTCACTGACAATGATATATTTTGTATCCGCGCCCAAATCCCGGAGCAGATCCGCAATGAACATTTCACTTTCGGCAGATGCCGTTCCATTGCCGATAGCGACCACATCTATATGATATTTTTTTATCAGTCCGGTAACAATCCGGCGGCTGCCGTCAATATCTTCTCTGGGTTTTGTCGGATAAATGACAGCAGTATCCAGCACCATACCGGTTTTATCTACCACAGCCAATTTACAGCCTGTCCGATATCCGGGATCGTAGCCAAGCACAGTTTTCCCCTTTAATGTTGCCTGCATCAGAAGGTTTTTCAGATTTTCTGAAAAAACTTTAATTGCACCTTCACTGGCATCATCAAACAAACCGGTGCGAATTTCCCGTTCAATAGAGGGAGCAATCAGCCGATCATAACTATCGCAAACTGCTGCAGCGACATGGCGGAAAGCGGGGGAATGCGCATTGGTAACAACCTGATAAAACAAATCGTTGAGCACGATGTCCGCGTCAACTGAAACAGACACTTTCAGAATATCCTCCCGCTCGCCCCGATTCATTGCAAGGATCCTGTGTCCGGGCACTGCCTTCAGCGGCTCCTGATAGTCATAATAAATCTCATACACGCCGGCTTCATCGGCTGCGTCCGGTACTTTTTTAGAAGATATTGTACCATAGTTAAAAGTCAGCTGCCGGATCCGTTTCCGGTAATCGGCGTTATCCGATACAATTTCCGCAATAATATCCCGTGCGCCCTGCAGTGCCGCGTCCCGATCCGGCACGCCGTTTTCCTCTGAAATATACGCATCTGCTGCCATTTCCAAATCTGGTGTATAAGTGGAATTTTGCTTCAAAAGCAACTGTGCAAGGGGTTCCAACCCACGTTCTCTTGCAACAGATGCACGGGTCTTTCTTTTAGGACGGTAGGGGCGATATATATCATCCACCTCTGTAAGAGTGACGGCCTGCGTAATTGCTGCGTCAATCTCGGGTGTCATAACGCCCTGCCCTTCGATCAGGGAGCGCACTTCTGCTTTTCTCTGTTCGAGAGAGCGCAGGTATGTAAGCTTGTCCGTCAGGGTACGCAGGACGGTATCATCCAAGCCGCCAGTGACTTCCTTACGGTACCGTGCAATAAAAGGAACGGTATTTCCTTCATCCAAAAGTGCAACTGTGTTTTCAACCTGTTTTACAGGGATATTCATTTCACTGGCAAGTGTTTCAATTATATTCATATACGCCTCAACTATGTTTTTTTTAGAATTATTTTGCATGTTTTACTTGTTTTGCAGAGCTGTCAGAGCGGTTATTTCTGCATCTGCCAAAAATCGCCATTTCCCTTGTTCTAATTGGGGATCCAGTACCAACGGTCCAAAGGATTCCCGTTTCAGAAAGGTAATTTCACTGCCGACAGCGTGAAACATCCGCTTGATCTGGTGATACTTTCCTTCTGTGATCGTAATTTCCCCCTGGGATGGGCTTTGTGCGTTTATATGAGCGGGTTTGGTAAGATACCCGTTCATATCTATGCCGGCTTCCAGCTGTGCAATCTGCGTTTGATCCAAAGGAGGATCGCACATATAGGAATATGTTTTTTCCACATGATGTTTGGGGGACAGCAGTGCATGCGCAAGCGGGCCATCATCGGTGAGCAGGAGCAGCCCCACTGTATCTACATCCAATCTGCCGCATGGAAACATTCCTTTTTTTGAAAATTCTGGGGGCAGGAGACGCATCACAGAGCGGGATATATTTTCTGTTGTGGACACTGTCCCCGCCGGCTTATGCAGCATTACATAAGTAAATTTACTCCACCGAACGATTTTTCCGCAATACGTTACTGCAGCACTGTTCTCATCAATATGTACAGAAGCATCCCGCACAGCGGCGCCGTCCACCAGCACCAAGCCAGCGCGGGCTGCCCGGGCGCACTCTTTACGGCTGGCAGTTCCTGTATCTGCGATAAACTTATCTAAGCGCATCTTTCCCCCCGATTTTCAATATATAATACAACCCCATATATTTTATCATAAAGGACAAGTAAATTTCAACGCAATTCCTTGTCCTGCCGATTATAATATGTATTTTAATAAACTTCAATGATTCCTTTATATTTTTTAGCCTTTTCTAACAATGGTCCTTTTGCGCCCATTGTAAATGCAATATCACTGCTGCGAATAGACAATAGTTCCATTCCGACAGATATATCCAGAACCTGCAGCATTTCATCTGTCAGTTCAATAATCCCATCTTTTGAAATACTTATCCAACAATATTTTCTGCCTTTGTAATCTGTAAATTTTCCCTCTGGCAATTTATAATCTCTTAAATCTGGTGTATCTTTTAGAATGTTTCCTATTTTAGAGGGCATTAACAATCCTTTTCTCGTTACACAAAATCCTCCTGTAGCTTTTGCTCCAGTAAATAAATACACCTTATCTTCTAAACATATATTATATTCATTTATCGCCTGCGGTGGAAAATGCACCTCTAAATTATCCCTAATAAAAGACATTCCAAAGATAAATTTCCCTCCCTTATTCATTTGAGGCATACCATTCACTTCCCTCAGCAAATTTCCATTTTTTCCAACATGATTTTATAAACAGTTTTTATATTTTATCATATTTTCCGATAAATGTAAAGGAACGGATTTTACACTGCAGAAAAAATGTAAACTAATTTTAAAAAATAGGTTGACAATTAAAATAAAATCCTGTAAAATAACCGCAGAAAAAAGAAAGGCAGAGAGAAAATGAGCAAAAAAATATTAAATCTTGCGTATATTGCAATGGGAGCGGCGTTGATCGCATTGTGCGCCTGGATCACCATTCCTGTAGGTCCGGTACCCTTCACCATGCAAACCTTTGCGGTTATCACCGTGGCAGGTATTTTCGGCTGGAAACGCGGCACACTTTCTGTTCTCGTTTATATCGCATTAGGCGCTTTGGGCGCTCCGGTTTTTTCCGGATTCAAAGGAGGCTTAGGCGCACTGGCAGGGGTCACCGGCGGATACATCGTTGGATTTATTTTCACAGCGCTGATTGTGGGACTAATCTCAAGCCGCACAAAAAAGATCGTTCCGTTAGCACTTGCCATGCTGGGCGGAATTCTTTGCTGTTATGCGTTCGGAACCGTTTGGTTTATGGTAGTATACACCCGTTCTACAGGAGCAATCGGGCTGATCAGCGTTTTAAGCAAATGCGTGTTCCCCTATATTTTGCCTGACATTATTAAAATTGCGCTGGGAATATTGCTGACAAAACGACTGCACAAATATATTAAATAGGACTTGCAAAGACATAGTTTGATATGATATAATAATGTCACTGTTGATATTTCGGCAGTGACATTATTTATGGAAGCGTATCGAAGTGGTCATAACGGGCCTGACTCGAAATCAGGTAGTCCTCACGGGCTCGTGGGTTCGAATCCCACCGCTTCCGCCACAAAGCCTTGAAAACACTACGTTTTCAAGGCTTTTCTCTTGCTTTCTGTGGTGCCCTAATGGTGCACGGATTCCCTAAAAACATATAAAAAGCAGCGCGGAGCTGTAAAGAGATACGTCCCTCATAGCTCCATTCCGCTGCTTCTCTTTTTTGTTTTCTTGGGGGTGTCCTTGCTGGCTGCGTCCTTTTCGGGTGCGGCCTTTTGCGGGTGCGGCCTTTTGCGGGTGCAGGGCTTTGTGGTAGGTTTCCAGCACACCCTTTTTTCCGTTCCAGCCGCACATCAACGTACTGCGCCGTTACCGCTTCAAGGTTGGATGAGATACCCAGCGACATACCAATGTCTTTGAGCGTATGCCCCAAAATCTCGCCTACGGTGTAAAAGTCGGTTCCGGGCGGCATATCAAGGCTCTTTCCCTCAAAAGTAGTAAATTGGTAGTAAATTCAGCTTGAAATCCTGCTTGTATGCCCGTAAATCAAGGCTTTTTTGAGATAATCAACCATTTTTTCTGAAAACAACAGCACCACAGGACTTTTGAAACAGCGCTTCAACTTCGGTTTTATAGTACTATTCCTGAAAATGTATTTAAATATAAAACCCTCCGGTGCCATTACGAGCTTATCTTCAACATCATTGTGTCGATGAACAATACCGATGATCCTGCCGATGTATTCGGTTACAAGAACATCTATACCAAGCAGATAAACATCAAGCTCTTCGCCATCACCGCCAAAAACATTTGGAATATATCCATAGTTAATGGGATAGACAATATCTTGATGTTTGGGGTGAACACTTCCGATCGGTCTGTCAATTGGAATGCTCACTGTTTTCCCGAGGTACGATTTGACCAGTGCCTTTCGCAGGGTATAAACGATAAAGTCATGCTTGCCTTTGAGATATTTTTCTCTGCCGCAGTCAATAGGAGCTTGTTCGGCCAGCGACATCTTCAGATCTTCATAAGCTTTTGCAACTGACGGCGTGCGGTTAAGGTAGTCTCTGAAGTTTATATAGTTGAGCCAGTCCATACTGCCCGTCAAAACGACATGGATAAAATGCGTCTGTAAATCACCAGAACCGTCATAATAACTTCCGCAGGCAAACAATAACTGATTTCGGAGCGATGCCTGCGCACCCGGTCAATAATAAAATCCGGCGTCTTTAAGTTTTTTTCGTAAGCTAATATATCATCAAATTTATCAACCGCAATCACAATATCAATGATTGGTTTAGCCTTTATGGAAAGTATAGATGTGCTTCCGACGTGTTGAATGTTTACCTTTAACGAACAATATGAAATGATTTCTTTTACCACAAATGACAGAGCCGCCCAAGGAACGGACGGAAATATAGAATATATACCGTGGTCTGCGATTTGTAATGACTATCAACGTTCTCAAAACGGTATTAAATACCCTACGAATTTTCAAGCTGTTTGGAATTATCCCGACGGGGATTTCGTTTACTTTGATGGTGTTATCAGTGAGGTGTCTTATGGATATAAACAATAGGGCAGAATGAATACGCTGCCCTGTCTGCGGCAGCAAAACCCGCGACAGAATTAGAGAGGCACTCTCCTCTTTACAGTGCTTAGACAACGCCGCGATATCCGCACAAAAAACCACAAGAAAATCCTTGTGGTTTTGGCTTCTGTCAGAATTATATAATCTTTTTAACAGATAGATACAAGTTAACGCATAATGACCGGTCTACTGTTAACTGCAATATTTTTGAATTGCTTCAAACACAAATTCTGCTGTACCCTCACCACCAGCTTTATCAATGTTTTTCTTAAAGCGTTCATCACACACATACATTTGTCCGAGTCCGCTCAAAATTTCGTTCGTACAGTTGTAGTAATTTTTCGTAATGAAGCGCTGCAATACACGAATTTTCTCCTGCACTTTTCCATCACAAGGCGGCAAGTCACGAAGTGTCCCTATTTCTGCAAACAACAACATCAACCGATTTGCGATTTCACCATAATCACAATCTCTTTTTCGTGCATACTCATGATATGCCTCAGTTTCACCCCATTTTGCTTTTACTTCTTCTTTGTACTGCTCCATTTCATTTTTATCAAAAACCTGAAAATCCATTTGTTTCACTCCTTTGGTTTGAATTTCACGGGCACAAGAAATCAGTTCCCCTATGTGCTTATATTGCAATTCTAATAGTTTGATTTGCTGAGCCAATGCCTCCCCGGCATCAAATGCAGAACTATCAAGAATTACTTTAATTTCTTTCAGCGGAAACTGTAATTCACGAAACAGCAAAATACTTTGCAAGCGCTCCAGTGCTGTATCGTCATACAGCCGATAGCCTGCGTCGGTTACTTTTGTAGGTTTCAAAAGTCCAATTGCGTCATAGTGATGCAGTGTGCGCACACTCACACCTGCTAATTTGCTTACTTCATTTACTGTTCTCATTTAAAAATCCTCCCGTGTAAATCCAGTATAAACTATTACGCAACGTCAGAGTCAATAGCTTTTCATAAAAAAACAGTACAGATTTCTCTGTACTGTTTTTTTATATATAATTTACTGAATGTCCGGCAAACTTGCAGCCGCAACAGACTGACCTACACGGCGGCTCTTTTCATCCGGAATGTGCAGCTCCAGCTTTTCTGCAAGCTCGGGGAACTCTTTGGAAAGAACCTCATTGGCACGGGCAAGCAGAATCGTTCCGCCCTCACCGCTGGTAACACGTCCCATAATCAGTACGTGTTTGATATCATAGAACATTGCATAATATGCAATCGCATAACCGAAATACACACCGATGGTATCGTAAATCTTAGCAGCGCGCTCGTCACCTGCCGCCATCAATTCCTGCACAACCTTCAGCTTCTCCGCAGGAGACATGCTCTCATCCAACTCGATTCCCGCAGCAGGAGCCAGCTTAATAACGCCGTCCTGAGAGAAATATTTTACACCGCAGCCGTAGTCGCCGCTCCATTCATCCACCATAGCGTCTTTACAGAAGTCTACGGGAACGAATGCAAGCTCGTTCAGCCATCCGGTGATATTACCCTGACCGTCAACATATCCGCCGGCTTCACTGGTACCCATTGCCACACCCAGCACGTTGGTATCATCCAGATCCATTGCGCCTGCAAGAGCAGTTACATCACCGTCGTTTGCTACTTCAACAGGAACATCTCCAATTTCCTTTGCAACATTGATATACATGTTTTTCACGTGCTTATCAAAGTCTTCATCGGAAACCTTCAGGAACAGAGAAGCAATCATAATCTTGTTATCAATATATACACCGGCAGAAGAAACGCCGATTGCATCTACCCGGGGCATATGGGACGCGGCAGTTTTCATAGCATCCAGAATGCCTTGATAATGATACATCGGATCAGACTGGAGTTTGGGGAACCAAACAACCTCTTCGGAATATACAGTCTCACCGTTTACCACAGCGCTGACCTTACGGTCGCTTCCGCCTGCATCAAACCCGATACGGCAGCCGTCCAGATGACGGCCAACAGGAGCTGCTGCCTGATAAGCACTGGGCGCATCCTTTACGTCAGCAACATATTCCACAGCAAAGGGAGCCTCATATACACGCGCCATAAAGTCTGCGTCAAACTCTCTTGCGCCACCCTTCTGATATGCTGCGGCAATGCCCTCGTAAATTTTCCGGGAGCCGGAGATTGTCACCTTATATCCGCCATGAATCCACAAAAGCGTTTTTACAATCCGCTCAACAATGTCGTAGTTTTCATCATCGTGACCGGTTCCTTCCGGATATATATCCAGCTGATACGTGGAAATAAAGCCCTTGTTCCGTTCTACGGCAATTGCCAGCGGAGCACCGCCAACCTTTGCCACTGCCTCTTTATATGCTTTTACCACCAGCGCCATAGGCTGGAACTGGGGGTCCAGAATTGCATTGATCATTATTATTTATACCTTTCCGTTTTGTTGAAATCCTGTACAGTCAGATGTCAGATCGCTTTGTAAGCTTCCAGTGCGCTTGCTGCCTCTTCATCCAGAATGAAAGTTACATTGGGATGCAGCTGCAGAATAGATGCCTGACACCAGGGTGTGATTTCACCTTCCAGCGCGTCTTTGATTGCTTTTGCCTTTGCAGCACCGTTTGCAACCAGCACGATCTGCTTTGCGGTCATGATGTTGCCGATACCCATGGACAGTGCAGCGCGGGGCACTTCATCCTTGCTGTTGAACAGACGGGAGTTTGCTTCAATGGTACTTTCGGTCAGTTCCACTCTATGGGTTCCCCAAATAAAGGTGTCGCCCGGTTCGTTAAATCCGATGTGACCGTTGTTGCCGATACCGAGCACCTGCAGATCAATACCGCCGGCAGCTTCAATTGCTGCATCATATGCGCTGCATTCTTCTTCCCAGTCGGAAGCCTTGCCGTTGAGCACATGGGTTTTGTTGATGTCAATATTGATTTTGTGGAACAGGTTCTTATTCATGAAATAACGGTAGGACTGATCGTTTTCCGGATCAATGGGATAATACTCGTCCAGATTGTAAGTAGTTACATTTGTGAAGTCTACTCTGTCCTCGTCGCAAAGCTGTGCCAGATTGCTGTAGAGTCCCAGAGGAGATGTTCCTGTTGCAAGACCCAGCATAAATGCCGGCTTGTTGCTGATTGCACCTGCTACGATTGTAGCTGCCTTTTTGGACAGGGCTTCATAACTGCCCGCAACAAATACCTTCACACCGTTCTTCTTTCCGTTGGAATAAGCCTTTACTTCGTTTTCCCGCATACTGTGTTTCCTCCAATAATTGTTTTTTGTATATTGAATTGATCATCAAAGATGATAATATCCGCACATTTTCCTGCTTCCAGGGATCCGATCTTATCGTCAACGCCCAGCGCCTTTGCAGGATTGAGACTTGCGCATGCAACTGCCTCGTTGATGGCAAGATCCGTATTTTCATACAGATTGCGTACCGCCTCATTCAGCTTCAAAACGCTGGCAGCAATGGTTCCATCCTCCAAAAGGCACTGAATACCGGTTTTCTTCACAGGCTGACCGCCCAGGGTATAATATCCGTCCGGCATACCGCCCGCACGCATACAGTCTGTGATCAGGCACAGTTTATCCTTTTTAATCTTTGCAACCAATGCAAACAATCCTTTATTTACATGGAAGGTGTCTGCAATCAGCTCACAGCTTACGTTATCATCAGACAATGCCGCACCCACTACGCCGGGATTTCTGTGCATAAGCGGTGTCATTGCATTAAACAGATGTGTTGCATGACGCACGCCTGCTTCAATACCTGCCACAGCTTCTTCATAGGTTGC
>BLMO01000226.1 GCA_011957885.1 Clostridiales bacterium | reverse complement strand
CCCGTCCCCGTCCGGTTGCGACTGCAGGTATGTTTATGTTATATGAAATATGAAATTTTTTCTCCCCGCAGGGGTTGACAAATACCTGTAGGGGGTATATAATCAATGTGTAATACCCATCAGGGGTATTTATATTCGGTTAAGGCACCCCCGGTAAAGGGCGTGATTCGCAGCAAACTTTCGCCAAACGATATAAGCCTCCCCCCAGCAAAGGGAGGCTTTGGAAAAATGGAGACGCTACGCGGAGCCAGCCCCCTTTGCTGGGAGGGGTCTTGTTCTAATTTATACCTTCCTTTACTGGGAAAATTTATGTAACCCGCCGCATAAAGCGGCAGAATAGGAGAAACAATATGGAGAAAGATACCTGTACCTGTCGGCACAAAGCAAAAGAGAGAGATGCAGAAACGCTGCGCAGTCTCCAAAACCGGCTCAGCCGCATTATAGGACAGCTTGGCGGTATCCAGAAAATGCTGGATGACAACCGCTACTGCGGTGATATACTGATACAGACGGCAGCAGCAGAGCGAGCGCTGCAAAGCTTCAGCTATCTGGTATTGCAGGAGCATCTTGAAACCTGCGTGGCAGAGGAGCTTTCCAAAGGAAATACAGCAATCGTAGCCGAAGCAGTGGAACTGATTAAAAAATTAAAATAATGGAGACGGGCATGACAAAAGGAACTTTTCAGGTAACGGGCATGACCTGCGCAGCTTGTCAGGCAAATGTTACACGGCGCGTGAGCAAAATCGACGGCGTATCGGAAGTGGACGTAAATCTGCTTTCCGGACGGATGCAGCTTCTGTATGAACCGGATAAAACCAATCCGGTCGCAATCACCGCTGCCGTAAAAGAAATCGGATATGGTGCATCCTTTGCCCAGGACACAGATAATAACGCACCGGATTTCACCCGCTCATGGCAGGAAAGACGGGAACGGGAAGCTGCAGAACAGGCAGCGCTGCGCCGCAGACTGCTTTGGTCGGCAATCATTCTGATTCCACTGATGTATCTTTCCATGGGTCCCATGCTCTCCCTGCCCCTTCCGCCCTTTTTTGCGGGATCAGAAAACGTACTGGTCTACGCACTGACCCAACTGCTGCTTACTCTGCCGGTAATGCTTATCAACAACAAATTTTTCCGTCAGGGATTCAAAGCGCTTTGGAAGCGCTCCCCCAATATGGATTCCCTTATCGCGTTGGGATCCACAGCGGCTCTGCTGTATAGTATTTATGCCATCTACCAAATGGCATGGACAGCAGGCAGAGGCGCGCTGGACGCCCACATGGCGCATTCCCTCTATTTTGAAGCTTGTGCCATGATTCTTACCCTGGTCACCGCAGGCAAATATCTGGAAGCGCGTTCCAAATCCAAAACTACCGCCGCACTGGATAAAATGATGGATCTGGCGCCTGCCACTGCCACCGTAATCCGCGAGGGAGGCGAGGAAGTTATCCCCGCCCGGGAAATTGTAGTCGGAGACGTAATCCTGATTCGCCCGGGAGACAGCATTCCCGCCGACGGAACAGTCATCAGCGGGAACGGATATGTGGATCAGGCGGCTATTACCGGTGAAAGCATCCCGGTGGAAGTAGGTGCCCACAGTGAAGTAATCTGCGCAACGGTAAACCAAAACGGAACATTCCGATTCACCGCCTCCAAAGTAGGTG
>BLMO01000225.1 GCA_011957885.1 Clostridiales bacterium | reverse complement strand
TTTTCGATGAAATTGTTTTGATCGTACTGATAGGTGTTTTCTGTCCCGTCCGGCGCCCCAGACTGTTGTAGAAGTCAAGCAGTCCAAATATTGGACTGCTTGACTATGCATTTTAATTGATGCTTGTTTATATCTATAAATCTTTGGACATTATTTAAGAATGCCTTTATCAACTAAGGTTCCAAGTATTGCCATGATAGTTATTACAAACACAAATATAATCAAGCATGTAATGAATATTTTTAGCACCTTTCGCTTTCCCGTTGACATTTTCTTTCGAGAAAATAGGGATACGGGAAGAGATTCTCCGGAAATAGAATATTTTTTGACAAAATAAGCTACCAAAAAATGTGGTATTCCAAGTGCTGCTAATACTGACACAATAAAAGCTAATATGATGCCTACATTTAGTGCGATTTCTTGCGTCATCCAGTTAGATGCAAGTTTCATTAACGAGACTCCGGAAACTCCTCCAATTGAAGCAGCAACTGCAATTCCTGCTCTATTCTTTTTCTTGCTTTTTGCCTTGCTATATTTTCCCTTTTTGGTATTATAAATTTCGAAACTGAGAATGAGAAAGACAGCTAAAATCCATGCAAACCCTATAACAAGAGAATATATGATTTGTGTCATCCTGTCAAATATTGCAGTTTCCACCAATGAATATGGCATCATTAGAAAAAACAGCGATGTAAACAATGAGGAACTACCGGTAAGCAAGAATCTTTGATAATAGGAAACGGAGGTCATTTTTCGTACTAATATATTTGTGATAACTGTGTAAAAAACTACCATTGTCACTACAATAGATGTAACAATAAATTTACGCGTAACTATTCCATATCCTAGTGGAATGAGTCCTAAAAATATATACAGCCATGACAATGATTTGATGCTGGATAGGTATAGATAAGATTCAGAATATCTTTTTATAAAACCTTTTATATTATCTAATTCCATTTGAATTAACTCCTATAAATTTAATTACCAAAGAGCTTCCCATTTATCGCCAATCCAACTACCAAAATCTCCAATCGCATCAGAAACCCCGACACCAATATCAACTACTTTGTCTCCTACCCAGCCGAGACCTTCTTTTCCCCAGTCTACTAAAGACTTATCGTTGATTGTAATTACATCCGTAACAATGTATATAGTTCCTCCAACAACAAATCCACCTACTGCGCCAATAACATTTCCTGGGCCTGGAGCAACAGAGCCTATAGCAGCGCCTGCAGCGGTGGAAGCCCATATCGTTCCAACTCCAACTCCGGTATCAACGATAGCATCTGTTACAATCTTCTGTGTACGGGTTCCATCCTGTATATTGTCATATATGCCTAGTCCGACATCTAAAGCAACTGTACCATATCCTAATACACTACCCCAGTTTACACTACCGTGACTGATGGGCTTTAAAGCTTCCTTGCCGGCTGTTATTGGATCAACATAGCTGAAGACATTAGGATAAACATCAGCATTTTTGAAGGCATACCTTGTACCTTTTATACCTTGACTCAATGCCGGGTTTGACCGAGCGCCTTTGATAATTGCGTATTGTCCGACCTTGTTAACATTGAATCCGTATCTGGCATAGTTGTAAGAACGAACACCAATTTCCTGCCCATCAAGACCCCATCCAATATAATCTGTCGGTCCGGGATTAAAATCCCATCCAATTTCAAATCCGCTATTATTCCCCCTATCCGCGCTCATCCCAAAAGGATCCACAAACGAAATCGGATTCCCATTCACATACGTATACAAATTCAGCGTGGTCGAATCCGCTATACTTCCATCCAGTACATCCGCATTCATGAACCGCTTCAAGTCCGGATTGTAAAACCGCGTCCGCATGTACAGCAGTCCGTTCGGATCTGTCAATACGCCATACTGCCCGTTGTAGCCGAAAATCAGCGCACTTTCTCCCGTACGTTCAATCGTACTTCCGTATGCGTCGTACTTCAGCGTATCCGTCACAGTCCCATCAATGTCCGTTA
>BLMO01000224.1 GCA_011957885.1 Clostridiales bacterium | reverse complement strand
GCGGTGGGGATTCACGTGAGTCCTTACGAGCAGGGGAATATATACAATAAGGATCCTCTGCGTCCCAAGCGGCTTTTGATGCATAAAAAGGAGATCGCAAAGCTTGCCGGACTGATTTCCAGAGATAGTTATACGCTGATTCCATTGTCACTGTATTTCAGCGGATCCCGTGTGAAAGTGGAAGTTGGACTTTGCAGGGGTAAAAAGCTATATGATAAGCGGGAGACAGAGGCGAAAAATCAGGCAAACAGAGAAATTGCACGTTATGCCAAACAAAGCCGCAGAGGAGAGTAGGGCGGAATAAAAAATATGGGGCCGCAATGGTTTCGACGGGGATTTTGCGGTATGATAAGCGGGTAGTGTTGGGGAAACACTAAAATAATCCTCACAAAAAATTAAACGCTGATAATAGCGAACTCGTAGCAGCGTAAGCTGCGCCGCCTTTGGCGGATTGTCTATGCGGTGAGTGCCACGGCTCCGCCCAGGCATAAAATCAGTGGCCAACGTGAACAATCGGTTATTCTTTGAGATTGTCATGAACTAAAAGAATACCGACGGGGATATCCTGCATGCCGGAGATTTCTGTCGGGAATTTCAGTAGACATGCTGCACCCGGAGAAAGTCATATCAAGAGATTTTCGGACGTGGGTTCGATTCCCACCGGCTCCACCAGAAAGGTTGCATAAAATAGATGCAGCCACAGGAACCCCCGATATTATCGGGGGTTTCGTCTTTTTTATGGTCGAAAAATTAAAAGGTAGAATGGCAGATGAAAATTGCCCATTTTACCTTTTTTGAGAGAAATGAACTCTCACGACAACTAAATAGCAGACAAAGCAGGCAGATAGAAAACAAAAAATCTATCTGCCTTTTTCTTTTTCTAAGTAGGCGTATCCATGAAAGTAAAAACAGATCTATCAGCCATAAAAGCATTGGCACAAGCCTTTTTAATGATGAATATTGAAGCAACACCGCACAGTCCAATTATTGTTACTCATCCGTTTACCGATACAGGATACGTAGTTTTGGCAGAAGATAAACTTCCGCAAAACATTTTAGAAAACCGTGATACCCTGATCCGTTGGCAGGCAGAAAAGAAAAAACAGCTAAACAAATCCGATTCAGCAGATCAGATTTTTTCATTGCTGACAAAACTGTATCGAATGGTCTTTTTGAAATATTCAGAGCCGTACCTCTCAAAAAAAGATTTCTCACGGATACTTGCAGATGTATGGATACAAACAGAAGCTCCACACAATGATCCGAATTTCAGCACAAACAAGTTGATCGGTTTATTTAAGAAAGCCGATCCTATCTATCTTATGGAATCAGACGAATACAAACAATTCAATGAATTGGATGAGACGATAACTGTTTACCGCGGAGTCACTCCATATAATGCAGACAATCTAAAAGGTTTGTCATGGACGCTGAATCCCCAAACCGCTAAGTGGTTTGCAAACCGCTTTGGTGAGGACGGTACAGTATATGAAGCACAGATAGACAAGTCTCACATCTATGCATATTTCAGCAGCCGAAACGAATCGGAGATCATCGTTGATCCGAAATACCTTACAGACATAACCGAATTCGAAGAACCGACAACCGAATTTACACAAAACATGTGAAAGGAATGATAAAATGACGATTTATCAAAAGGAGTTACTAAGGCAACTTTCCAAGCTGAACTGCACGGGAGAGTTTGATGAAGAAACCGGTATGCTGCGTATTTCTTCGGACGGCAATCTTCTCTGCATAGCAGGAAAAAAAGGTGACTTGTACTGGGATCAGGATAAGCTGATAACCGAAAAATGCAAAATAGCGATTGATGAAATATGCAATGCCGCACATTTCATCCGTGAGTATGTTTGCTTCTATGAAACTGCACCTCAACTTGGAGTTGACAGTCTGCCGGAATACCGCAGGCTTGCTGAATATGGAAATTTTGTCCTTGGCGCTATGTACAGCGAACAGTACGGCTTCATGTTTTCTACATGGCAACGGAGCAGCGATAAAAAATATGTTGCACACGGCGATTACTCATCCGACTTTGAATATGCAAAAGAATCTTTTATCTCCCGTTCGGGACTTATCAATAAGAACCGCGTATTTACACCCGAAGAATCAAAAAATCTATACCGATGCCTTGATTATGTACGCGGCAACTGCGAAACGCTGACGTATGATCAAGAACAGCAGCTTAAAGACCTTATGGAAAAACTGACATGCGGATATCCGCAGTATAAAAATGATCCTCCGTCTTTTGAGCAAAACAATGCACCACAATTGAATATGTTATAACTTTGACTTGTTTCCGGCTTTTGTTCTTTTTTACGAATAAAGGTTGGATTTTTTTAAAGGAGAAAATCAATGATTTTGTATACAGAATCTCCATATGATCGCTTTATTGAAACAATGATGATTGAGATTCCTGGATTCCAACCAAGAGGTCATGGCGTCTATATTTCGCAATCAGAATTGCTTTTATCTGAAAAACAGCAACCTCCTCCCGCCTCTCTGACCAATGCTATTAAACGAACCATGTCGCACCTATAATGTCATATCGGCGGT
>BLMO01000223.1 GCA_011957885.1 Clostridiales bacterium | reverse complement strand
TGTTATTGTACATGGGAGAAAAGACATTACAAATACGATAGAATAAAGGCGGCAGGAACGTGAATTTTTCGCACGCTGCGAACCGGCGCAGCTGTTTTTATTATTCCTGCAAAATTACTGTAAAAACAGCAGTATAGAAGGTGCGAAATCCATATGATAACAATGATTTTATGCTGCTTTAACTGAAAGGAGAAAAAGAAAATGCAATACGGCAAAGCGAGTGAGAAATTAGACGGACTGATGAGCGCGAGGGATAAAGCAAAGCTGAACTGGATAGAGGATGGGGTTATCCCCCGGTATTGGCTGCCTGCACTGCGGGAGGGAGCGCGTGCAATCAATACAGCCCTGTGCGAAGCAGGAGCAAACAAATCTGCATTCCTGTTCTATACGGACGCCCACTGGAACTACGGATCGGGTATGTCCCCCCGACTGCTCAAATACTTGTACAGACATACGGGTATGACCAAAACCAATTTTGGCGGGGACATCGTACACGATGAATCTACAGAATACAACACAATGGAATATCTGTGGAACTGGAGGCGGCAGCTGAAAGACCTGCCGAACCACCACAGCGTAGTGGGCAACCACGACGATGGAAACGCCACAAACAATCTGTTTTCCCAGGAATATGTATACGGGTACCTGCTTGGACCGGAGGAAACGGATCACATCGTTCGGGATCGGACAGGCATGTACTACTACATAGACAATGGGGCGGAACATACACGGTATCTGTATCTGGATACGGCATACAAAGGAGTAACCGATGGGCAGCTTGCATTTGTAAAGCAGGCGCTGCTTACTGCACCGGATGATTGGCACATTGTTGCCATAGCCCATATCTGGTATGATACAGACTACACTACATCCCCACCAAGCCCGGGATCGTTGAACAGCGGTGCAGCAGCGCTGCTGTCTATGTTTGACAGCTACAACGGGAGAGTGGGAGACTACAGCGCCTGTGGGGGCTGGGTGGAATTCTGTATAGGCGGACACACCCACCGGGACTATGACGGAACGTCCCCCTCCGGGATTCCCATCCTGCTGATGGAAACGGACAGCCGACATGTCAGAAACGGGAAAAGCGGTACCCGGTATGTATACAAAGCAGGCACAGATACGGAAAGCTCCGTCAGCGGGATCATAGCAGATTATGACCGGCATAAGATTCATGTGATCCGGATCGGCAGAGGGGAAAGCAGAGAGGTTGCGATTACGAATTACACAGTAAGCTACACGAACCGGATTCCTTTGGCTGTAGGACAGGACGGAAGTGGGGTATACAACAGCATCGGATACAAGGCGGACACAAGATGGAGCACATCCACCCATAAGGAAGGGGTGGCGTCCGGGATCTATCTGACAGGATATATTCCCTGTACTGCAGGGGATATTGTACGGCTGAAAAACATCACAATGTCCCAGAATGCGTCCAGCAGTACACCCTGTATGCTGCATTTTTTCAGCGGGCTGACGAATGCCAGTGAGGCAAACTACAATGCAGCCAACATCACCAATTATGCAAAGGGCGTATGGGGAGGGGACGGAAACCTTACGCAGTTTACAGTAGAAGCAGGATCCCAGTGGAAGTATTTCCGCGTCCAGTGCGGGGGAATCAGCGCAGATTCTGTGATTACGGTAAATGAGTTGATTGAGTAAGGGGAGACGGATCAGGGCTTTGCCCTGAAACCCATTCAGAGGACTTTTTGTAAAAAGTCCTCTAAAAACTCCCAAAAACTTCAATAAAAGGGTTTCATGCAGGTTTGCAGGAACTTCACCAGCCTCCTTTGTGCAAAAGGAGGTGGCGCGGCGTTAGCCGTGACGGAGGAATTGTTTTACTGTCATTTTGAATAATCTTTAAATCGGCAATTTGGCTTAGACAATCCCTCAGTCGCTGCCGCGCCAGCTCCCTTTACACAAGGGAGCCTGATGAAGTATGGTGCAATGCGCCACCTCCTTTTGCTGGGGGGCACCGCGCAGCACAAACATAAAAAGTCCTCCCCCAGCAAAGGGGGGTGCCGATGCAATCGGCGGGGGGATTGTAATGATAATATACATACCGGACAGGCGTTGTCCGGGTTGGGGCGTAGAATAGGATAGGAATAAATGGAAGGAAAGCAGCGAACATGATAGAAGCGTTG
>BLMO01000222.1 GCA_011957885.1 Clostridiales bacterium | reverse complement strand
CTTCAAAGCTGCAATGCAGGAGCAGTATCCCGCATACAGCGGTCAAAATTATCTTGATATGACAGCAGGATTTTTCTTTGCCTGACAAAATGATATAAAAGGGGGCTGCCTTCCGACAGCCCCCTTTTATATCAGACAGTATTAAAATCAATCTTTCTGTCTTTGAAATAATATTCCCTGTCGTGTTCATTCACCGGGCGAAGCACCCTGCACGGATTTCCCACAGCCACTACATTTGACGGAATATCTTTTGTCACAACGCTGCCGGCTCCGATCACCACATTATCCCCGATTGTAACCCCGGGAAGCACAATCGCACCGGCTCCAAGCCAGCAATTTTTTCCGATATGTACAGATGCATTGTACTGATACGCCTGCTCACGAAGCTGCGGCAAAATAGGATGCCCAGCCGTGGCAACCGTAACATTCGGACCAAACATTGTAAAGTCCCCCACATAAATATGGGTGTCATCCACCATTGTCAAATTGAAATTTGCATAAATATGGGATCCCCAGTGACAGTGTGCGCCGCCAAAATTCGCATGAAACGGCGGTTCAATATAACACCCTTCCCCGATTTCTGCAAACATCTCCTGCATCAGTGCCTGCCGCTTGTCCTGTTCAGTCGGGCGCGTATTATTAAAATCGTACAGCCGATCCAGGCATTGCACCTGCAGTTTTGCTATTTCCTCATCCATCGGCAGATATAATTCTCCGGTATGCATTTTATCTTTCATACTCATTTTATTTATACTCCTTTATGAAAAAAGCGGTATAATCAGTTCAACGATCAAAACAATTCCGCAGCAGGACAGCGCCACCTGAAACAGGTTTGCACCCAGCCATGCAGCAAGTATGCCTACCAGCAATGCGCACAGCCCGGATACAGGGCTTTGCGTTGCATGGAGAATCGCCGGGAAGGTCATCACTGCTAACGTTACGTATGGTACATAATATAAAAAGGATTGCAGAAACCGGTTTTTAATTTGCTTTTGAATCAACGTGAGCGGCAGAGCACGGACTGCAAAGGTCACCACCGCCATAATCAGAATGTAAATATATGTATTATGGCTCATTCCTCTTCTCCTCCGACTGATTTACAGGAAACAGTACGGCTGCTGCCGCTGCAATAATCACAGTAAGCAAAATGGTTCGCATTCCCTCCGATATTTCGGATAGAATCGGAAGATACGCTGCTGCAAAACTTGCCGCAAAGCACACGATAATAATTCCCGCAATCCGTTTATTTTTTCTTGCAGGTGGAATAATGACTGCAAGAAACATTCCATACAAAGCCACACTGAAAGCACTCATCAAACGAAGCGGCAATATGTTGCCTGCGATCGTTCCCAGCGCAGTTCCCAATGCCCAGCAGGGTGCAGCCGCCAGTACCGCGCCATAGGAATAGTACGGATTCAAATATCCCGGGCGGGCAATCGCGATTGCAAACAGCTCGTCCGTCACATGAAAGCTCATCAGCAGCCGATGATGCAGCTTTGTGTCCGGATTCATACGCTGGCTCATAGCACAGCTCATCAGAAGATACCGGGCATTGACAATCAGCATCATTACAGCAACTTCAATATAGGAAGCACCGGCGGCGATTAGTGTAAATCCAGCATATTCACCGGCAGACGCATTGCACAGCAGACTAGTCAGGAACGACTGGACTGCATTCAGTCCGGCATTTTTTGCTGCGATGCCAAGAGAAAAGGAAACTGCCAAATACCCAAGTCCGATGGGGATTCCGTTACGCAATCCCTGTAGGAAACATTTTTTATTTACATTGCGTATATTATATAAATCCATGTTTACTCCATAGAGAAAAACTTTTCAATCAATTCAGGAGGTGGCTTGCCCAAGCGTAGCGATCAAGACGGAGGAATTGTCTCACACATACCGCCGATTTATTGATCCTGCAAAATGATAGCATAACAATCCCTCACCCGCTGCGCGGGAGCTCCCTTTACACAAGGGAGCCTTTTAAAATTATGTGCTCCGCGACAGCTCCCCTTTGCTGGGTGGAGCCTACCAATCTATACCCTAAGTCTCTCCTGTGAAGGAGTTTGCTGCGCAACCTGCGTGAGATGTCATGCCCAAGAACGATGCGCAGCGATCCTGACGGAGGGGCTCCGCCTTACTTTAGCCTCCCCTGTGTAAGGGGAGGTGGCACGGCCAAGCGCAGCGACCGTGACGGAGGGGTTGTTTATTTGTAACCCCTTTGCCGCGTTTATAATAGCACAGTTCATTTCCCTTTGCAATACTGGTCCTGCAAAAAAGTCGGCAATAAATTTTAAAATTCCTCTTGACAAAAGAAACATCACGGCGTATAATAAAGCCAATCAAATAAAAGGCTATGACGAAGACAGCAACAAATCCCCTCATTTCAGAGAGTCTGCGGACGGTGTGAGCAGGCATGAGCGTTTGAAGCAATCCCTTCTGAGCCGGAGATCCGAACCTGCGGTTATACCGTACAAGTAGATGTCTCCCGCGATTGCGGCGTAACGGCAAAGGGCTTGATGGAGTCCGTAAAGTGGCACGTATTGTGCAATTTGAGTGGTACCGCGGGTTTATAAAACTCGTCTCAAAATGAGACGGGTTTCTTTTTTTGCCCGCCTCCCTTCCATCGCAAAATATTTTCTGTTTTTGAAAGGATTACGTTATGGAAAACAACATGAACACTGCAATCCGTGATGTTGCAGGGCGCATCCGTGCGCTGCGGGAAAGCTGCGAGGTTACAGAAGAAGAAATGGCAGCCTGCACCGACACCACTCTGGAAACCTATCGCGCACTGGAAGCAGGTGAATCCGATTTTACTTTCACATTCATCTATAAATGCGCACAGCGTCTGGGCGCCGACCCCACCGATATCCTGAAAGGCACCAGCCCCACCCTGTCCGAATATTATGTAAACCGTGCCGGTGACGGTCTTTCTATTGCCCGCCGGAAGGGATTTCATTATAATAACCTTGCACCCATGTTCAAGGACAAAATCGCCGAACCGTTCTATGTGACAGCGAAATACAGCAAAGAAGAGCAATCTGCAAAAATCCGTACCAGCCGCCATGCAGGGCAGGAATTTGACCTTGTGCTGAGAGGCACGCTGAAGGTGGAAGTTGACGGCAAAACAGAAATTCTCCATGAAGGCGATTCCATATATTATAACTCCGGTCTTCCCCATGGCATGATTGCAGTAGACGCTGACTGCGAATTTCTTGCATTGGTTATGAACAACGGTGACGGCGCTTATGATATGACTGAAGAAACCGCTCCGGCAAAATTTGAAACAGCACCGCTGCATAAGCTTCCGGAAAATCCAGTAATCGCCCCCTTTATCCAGTGCACGGAAGATGAAAACGGACTGCTTCAGGATATTCGTTTTTCCAATCTGGAAAAATACAATTTTGCTTATGATACCATAGACGCTCTTGCCAAGAAATGCCCGGATAAGGTTGCTATGGTACATTTGGATCATGCAAAGAATGAACGTAAATTCACCTTTGGCGATATGGGGCGTCTGTCCAGTCAGGCAGCAAACTATTTCCGTTCCGTTGGCATTCGGCAGGGAGACCGTGTCATGCTGGTGCTGAAACGTCACTGGCAGTTCTGGGCAGCGATTCTCGGGCTCCACAAGCTGGGCGCGATCGCAATCCCTGCAACCCATATGCTGGTTGAACACGATTTTGTGTACCGCTATGATGCGGCCGGCGTAAGCGCCATAGTCTGCACTGGAGATGGGGACACTCACGTCCATGCACAAGCCGCGGCAAAAGAAAGCAAAGAGCCGGTTAAACTGATCATGGCAAACGGCACTGCCGACGGATGGCTGAATTTTGATGAAGGAATCCAAAACGCACCGGATACTTTTGCGCGTGTACCTGATGCGTGCGGAAGCAAACCTATGATCATGTTCTTCACCTCCGGCACAACAGGATATCCCAAAATCGCCGCCCACAGTTATTTATACGCTATCGGACACTATATCACCGCCCGGTACTGGCATAATATTGATCCCGAAGGCATTCACTTTACAATCTCCGACACCGGCTGGGGCAAAGCACTGTGGGGCAAGCTATACGGTCAGTGGCTGTGTGAGGGCGCAATCTTCACCTACGACTTTGACAAGTTCGATGCCCACGATATTTTGCCTTTGTTTAAACAGTACAATATCACAACCTTCTGCGCACCGCCTACCATGTTCCGATTCTTTATCAAAGAAGATTTAACAAAATATGACCTGTCCTCTCTGTCCTATGTAACCACTGCCGGAGAAGCATTGAATCCCGAGGTATTCTATCAGTTTAAATCTGCAACCGGACTGACAATTATGGAAGGGTTCGGGCAGACAGAAACTACCCTTTCCATCGGGAATCTGGTAGGCAGCACACCCCGTCCCGGCTCTATGGGCAAGCCGTCTCCCATGTATCAGCTTGAGATTCTCCGTCCCGATGGCACACGCTGCCCCGCTGGAGAAACCGGTGAAATCTGCATCAATACCAAAGAAACAACGCCTCCCGGACTGTTCCTGGAATACTACCGCAACGAGGAAAACACCAAAGAGGCATGGCACGACGGATACTACCACACCGGCGATACTGCATGGATGGATGAAGAAGGATATATCTGGTATGTGGGACGCACAGATGATGTAATCAAATCCTCCGGATACCGGATCGGACCTTTTGAAATTGAAAGCGTAATCATGGAACTGCCTTATGTGCTGGAGTGTGCAATCACACCGGTACCGGATCCGGTACGCGGTCAAATCGTCAAAGCTACCATTGTTTTGGTTAAAGGTAAAGAAGGCGACGATGCACTGAAAAAGGAAATTCAAAATTATGTAAAAGAACATACAGCACCGTATAAGTATCCAAGAATTGTGGATTTTGTGGATGAACTTCCCAAAACCATCAGTGGAAAAATCCGCCGGGTGGAAATCCGTGCAAAGGATTCAGAATAATTCCGAGATAAATAAAAAAGAAGGGGATCTCCCCCTTCTTTTTTTCCTATTCTTCCACTATCTCAAGATAACTGCTGATGCAATATAAAACCTGTCCGTTATATTCCACTCTTGACCATCCCTCATTTGCTATCCCTGTCCGCACTGCTACTTCTCCGTGATTCAGCTCAATCACTACCTGAGATGGCTCCAGAACACTGGGGCGATCCCGCAGATTGGTTATCTCCTTCGCGGTGACCTTTTCATTTACAGGCGCAAATTTCGTTTTAAAGGGATCTGTTTCCTCAGCAGGCGGCACATAATTCAAATCTGCCGTCAGATAATTGCTGATACAGTACAGCGTCTGCGAATTATACACAACCCGCGACCAGCCGTTTTTCCCAATACCGGTTCGCACAGCGATTTCTCCATTGGCAAGACAATGAACAATATTGTCATCTGTGCCTTGATCCATGCTGCTGCGCAGATTCACTTCCCTTTTCGCAGTAACCTGCTCATTCACCTCCTGAAATATCTCTTCAGCAGTCGTCTGCAGCGGTGCGGTGCTTTCCTGCGTACTTTCCTTTGGGTCAGAAGCAGACGCATCATCAGAGATATCATCTGCGGAAAAGCTTTCATCGGTGCCGCTGGTCTGCACACTGGAGGACTCGCCTGTATCGCCGCCATTTTTATGATATGAGACAGCCACAAACACCGACAGCACAATAAGACAAACTGCCAGTACTCCTGCCGCCACTGAAAGCGCTATCACCCACTTTTTATTTTCCATACATATTACCCACACCTTTTTAGCTCAGCATGCTATGATACATCATTTTACCATGATTCGACCGAAAAATCAATAGTATACCCTCTTGTATTCGCGGCGATAATGTGCTAAAGTAGCAGTATATATTTTAAGGAGGCACTGTCCATGCTGGAAAAAATCAT
Organism: Clostridiales bacterium; assembly: GCA_011957885.1. GTDB lineage: Bacteria > Bacillota > Clostridia > Oscillospirales > CAG-272 > Avispirillum. Next base: position 939 of record BLMO01000222.1, on the reverse strand, counting down.
TGAATCTGTGACAAGCTTTGCCTTAAATGCAGGCGTGAAAATTTTGATCTCTGTTGCCATATTGGTTGTGGGATTTAAGCTGATAAAATTCCTCACAAAAAAAATTAAAACTGCCCAAGGTACAAAGCATTCCGATCCGTCTGTAAAAAGTTTTCTGGTTAGTTTTGTAAACATCGCACTGAAAGTTGTGCTGATTGTTACTGTAGCCGCATACTTGGGAGTTCCCATGGCGTCTATGATCACCGTTTTAGGAAGCGCAGGCGTTGCCGTAGGTCTTGCACTGCAGGGAGGACTTTCCAATATCGCCGGCGGAATTATGATTCTTGCCTTTCGCCCCTTCTCCGTGGGTGATTATATCGACTGCGGCGAAAGCAGCGGCACCGTTCATGCAATCGGAATTTTCCACACCACGCTGATTACGTCAGACAGCGTTCGGATCACCATACCCAACAGTGTTCTTACAAGCAGCACCGTTGCCAACTATTCTATTGAAAAAGTGCGCCGGCTGGATTTGGAATTTCGTGCCGCTTATAACGCAAATCCGGATATAGTGAAAAATGTCCTGTTGAACGCAGCCAGATCCAGCGACATGGTTCTCCGGGATCCCTCCCCAAAAGCAGATATGCTGGAAAGCACTGCTGTATTTACGAAATACCGTCTGCGAATCTGGTGCGATCGGGATGATTATTATGATGTACAGCCTTATCTTAGAGAAGCGGTAAAAATGCGCTTGGATGAGGCGAGCGCAGCGGTACAGTATCTGGGAAAGGAAAAGGCATAAATAAGGCTCCCTTGTGTAAAGGGAACTCCCGCGTAGCACCAAACGTAAAAAAAGGCCCCCTTGTGTAAAGGGAGTTCCCACGCAGCACCAAACGTAAAAAAAGGCCCCCTTGTGTAAAGGGAGTTCCCGCGCAGCACCAAACGTAAAAAAGGCCCCCT
>BLMO01000221.1 GCA_011957885.1 Clostridiales bacterium | reverse complement strand
GTGGTATTTGCCCTGTATCAGATTCCTGCTGTTCCGGCACTTTATGCAGGACTATTGTTCTGCGCAGCGGCTGTACCTTTTGCCATACAGGATTTTCTGCGGTGCCGCCGCCGACATCACCAGCTAACACAGCTTTGTTCCTGCGATTTGGTTTTGCCGGAAGAACTTCCGGTTTCAAAAGCCGTGTGGGAACAGGATTATCAAGCGCTGGTGCTCCGGCTGTGCTGGGATAGGGAAAATTTGCAGGAAGAAATCCGACAGATCCAGCAGGAAACAGAAAATTTTTATACACTGTGGCTGCATCAGATTAAAACGCCTATTGCTGCTATGAGTCTTATGCTGCAGCAGAGCGGCGAACCGGATACCGCAGCCCTGCAGCAGGAACTGTTTAAAATCGAACAGTATGCCGGGCTGACTCTGGAATATCAGCGCATCGGCTCCATTGCTGCCGATCTGCATGCACGTCCGTGCAGCCTTACGGATGTGGTGCGTCAGGCGGTGAAAAAATATGCCCCGGTGTTTATCTATAAAAAACTTCGGGTGGTAACGGAAGACCTGGACAGAACGGTTGTTAGCGATGAAAAGTGGCTTGTATTTATTATTGAACAGCTATTGTCCAATGCGTTGAAATATACCACGTCCGGCGAAATTGTGATCCGAAGTGAATATACGGACGGCGCGGGTGCGGTGCTTCATATTCAGGATACAGGCATCGGCATTTTAAAAGAAGATCTTCCACGGGTATTTGAACGGGGCTTTACAGGACGCAACGGCAGAATCGACAAAAAAGCAACCGGACTTGGGCTGTATTTATGTGATACTGTGTCCCGTAAGCTGTGTCATAAACTGACGATTGCTTCAACGCCGGGACAGGGTACGTGTGTTTCCATACATTTCGGCAGGCAGGATGTGCAGGTGGAGTGACTGGCTTACAAAAGTGTAAGACTGGGGTGGAAATTGTAAGGTAAGTCTATGGCAGCGGCGGAATTTTTTCAGTAAAATAGGTACAGAATCAATGGAAAGGATGATATTGATATGCCGCTGTTAGAAGTGAAAAATCTGAAAAAAGTTTATACAACCCGTTTTGGAGGTGCGCAGGTGCAGGCGCTGAGCGCAGTCAATTTCTCTGTGGAGCGGGGCGAATATGTAGCGATCATGGGTGAGTCCGGATCCGGTAAAACCACATTGCTGAATATTATTGCATCTCTGGATAAACCCACTGCAGGAAAGGTTTTGCTGGCAGGGGAGGATGTAACCTCCATTGCGGAAAAGCAGTTGTCTGTGTTCCGGCGGAAAAAGTTGGGTTTTGTATTCCAGGATTTTAATTTGTTGGATACCTTCTGTATCCGGGACAATATTTTCCTCCCTCTGGTGCTGTCGGGAGAAAACCATAAAAAGATGGAAGAAAAACTGACTCCCATTGCAAAGAAATTGCGGATTGAAGAAATTTTAGATAAATATCCCTACGAGGTATCCGGTGGTCAAAAGCAGCGGTGCGCAGTGGCGCGTGCACTGATTACCGGTCCGGAGCTGATTTTGGCGGATGAGCCTACCGGCGCGCTGGATTCCCGGGCGTCTGACAATTTGTTGGATATGTTTTCCCGGATCAACGGAGAGGGACAAACGATTCTTATGGTTACCCACAGCGTCAAGGCAGCAAGCCATGCTTCCCGGGTGCTGTTTATCCGGGATGGGGAGGTATATACCCAGTTGTACCGGGGCGAGAGAACCAGAGAAGCCTTTTATGCGGACATTGCTTCTTCTCTCACCCTGTTGTCCGTAGGGGGTGAGGAGCATGCGTAAAGGCTTTCTTCCCCGTTTGGCTGCCACAGGACTGAGCAGCAACCGGCAGACATATCTGCCGTATTTTCTCACCTGCACCGGAACGGTGCTGATGTTTTACAATATGTGTGCGCTGACATATCACACTTCCGTGATAAAAAATGTTTCTGTCGGCTCGCTTATGTCCATCGGAATGTGGGTTACCGCCATCTTTGCTGTGATTTTTCTGTTTTATACCAACAGCTTTGTGATCAAACGGCGCAAAAAGGAATTTGGTATCTACAAT
>BLMO01000220.1 GCA_011957885.1 Clostridiales bacterium | reverse complement strand
CAATCCCTCCGACACGGCTTACGCCGCGCCACCTCCCTTTGCACAAGGGAGGCTTGAGTTTAGTGGGCTGCGCTGTGACACCTCCCCTTGCACAGGGGGAGGCTATCCGCCTTTTCGAAGCTCCCAACACAAAAAGAAAAGACCCAGCCGGGTCTTTTCAATAAAATTCAGATCAAATCCGCAATATCCAGAATCAAGCGCTCTGTCTTATCCCATCCGAGACACGGGTCGGTAATAGATTTTCCGTAAATGCCTTCCCCGATTTTCTGACAGCCATCTTCCAGGTAGGACTCAATCATGAAGCCCTTGACCATTTTTTTAATATCTGCATTGTGCCGGCAGGAATGGAGCACTTCTTTGCAGATTCTGGGCTGTTCGCCGTACTGCTTGGCAGAGTTTGCATGGTTTGCATCCACAACCAGTGCAACATTGGCAAGTCCCCGTTCACTATAGCTGCGATACAGCATTTCCATGTCTTCATAATGATAATTGGGCAAAGATTCACCGTGGCGATTTACATATCCACGCAAAATAGCGTGCGCCAGAGGATTTCCTGTTGTCTCCACTTCCCATCCCCGATAAATGAACATATGAGAATGCTGTGCGGCCATAATGGAATTCAGCATAACGGAAATATCGCCGCTGGTAGGATTCTTCATTCCCACAGGCACGTCAATTCCACTGGAGGTGAGCCGATGCTCCTGGTTTTCCACACTCCGCGCACCGATTGCAATATAGGACAACAAATCAGACAAATAGCGGTAATTGTCCGGATATAGCATCTCATCCGCAGTGGACAGTCCTGTCTGCGCCAATACAGAAGTATGCAGACGGCGGATCGCAATTACACCCTCCAGCATATCTGAACCCTTTTCCGGATTCGGCTGGTGCAGCAAGCCCTTATAGCCATCGCCGGTCGTCCTGGGCTTGTTCGTATATACTCTGGGAATCAGAATCAGTCTGTCCGCAACCTTTTCCTGCAGCTTTGCCAGACGGGTCGCATAATCCAGTACAGCGTCCTCCCGGTCTGCGGAACAGGGACCGACTACAAGAACCATCTTGTCAGACTCGCCGGTGAATACCTTAGCAATTTCAGCGTCACGCTTTGCTTTTATTTCTGCCAACTCCTGCGACAGCGGATACTGTGCTTTTATATCCTTCGGAATGGGCAGCTTTCGTTTGAAATTCATGTTTTTTATGGGAATCATCTACCTTTCAATATACAGATCAAATATGGGTCTGTGCTTATTTTACCACCACATTTTTCAGATTACAACCGGGTTTTTCCGATTTTAGCCATTTCACAAATAAATACCGTTTGCATGATTTTCCTTTTGTGATTTTTGTCAAAAATATTCCCGCTCCTTGTTGACTATTCCATGCGTAATATGATAAAATATAAGCAATTCAATATTCCTATATATAATGGAAGGACGTAAAGTATCATGAAACGATTTTTATCATTGCTTTTATGCGCAGCTATCATGATCGGCGGACTTTGCTTTCCTGCTTTGGCAGAACAGCAGCAGGAAACAAATAATCCCCACTATACAGATGCCTCTGCCGCAGAAGCTATGCAGAATGCTGCAATTTCTTATGATGAAAACTTAGGTGCGATCCGTATTGCCGCAGCAGAGGGCGGAACGGTAATTGCCAACATAAAATTAGACGAGACGGCAGCTGAACAGTTGAATCTTGTATTCTGGGTTCCTGCAACCAATCAAAATCAGGAAAGACTTACGCTTTCCTGCGGAGACTGGTCAGACACCTATGCAGGTATCGGCGGTCACACATTCAACAGATATACATATACCGGCGTTACCGGAGACACATTGAATGTTTCCTTTGACGCCGCTGCTGCCGATAGTATTTATCTGTATATCGCCACAGGTGAAACCTTCAGCGATGATAACTGGACAGCATTTACAAACACAGCAAACGGCGGATGCAGTCTGACAGAAGAAGAACTTTTCCTGAACAAATACGAAGTAGAACGCTACACCAAAGAATATTGGAACACATCAGACAAAATTGTTTACAACGAATCCTTTTTTGTTATGGAAAACGAGGATGGCTCTGTAGAACCCATTCAGCTGATGCACGATATTGACCGTATCGTTTCCGTGCAGGATTCCTACCTCAAAAAAGAATACGTCTACGGTGTAGACTATACGCTGGAGGACGGCAAGCTGATCATTCTGCCGGACGGCGGCATCACTCCATACAGATATTCCCATGTATATAAAAACACTGCCGGCAGCGGCTGGTGGGAAATGCTGGAGGGCGGTTACGTATACGGCGGACAGCATGCCATGTTTATGACCGGATATCTGAACATTACATATACATACAGCGATGCCTCCACCATTTCTCTTGCCCCGGAAGCAAAAGGGCACTTACTGAACCGAACATTGACAAAGCTGGAAAACGGAGAAACTGTCAAAACCCTTGCCGTAGGAGACTCCATCACCGGCGGCGCCAACTGTTCCAGTTCCAGTGATGTAAATGCAGAGCCTTATGCCGATATCTGGCATGAAATGGCTGCAAAAAAATTACAGCTGCTCTATCCGGACGCTGCTATCGAACACAGCTCCATTTACCAGGGCGGTGCTACAGCGCAGTTCTGTGTGGAAAAAATAGACGAAATTGTGGCGGCAGATCCGGATCTGATTATCATTGAATTCGGTACAAACGACTGTATGCAGAATGATCCTGCCAGCCTGTATATCCAGACACTGCAGGAAGCCATTGCAGCTATTCAGGAAAACCTACCGGACTGCGACATAATCCTGACGCCCCCATCCATCAGTAATACTCAGATATTCCCTCTGGAATGGTTTGACGCTTATGCAGACGCACTGTATGCACTGGAAGAAGAAGGCATTGCTGTTGCTGATATCACCAGCATGATGCGTGAACTGCTTCAGAGAAAACGTTATCTGGATATGACCGGAGATAACCTGTGCCACCCCAACGACTTTGTCAGCCGCCTGTTTGCGCAGGTAATCGTTACCACCGTTTCCCGCAGCGACAGTGCCACAGTAATTTCTCAATACCAAAACAGGCTGCAGCGTTACCGGTACGAAAATGAATATTACCCCGAGCAGTGGGCAGAAATACAGGCATTGATGAACGAAGGTGTTTCAGCAATCGGGGAATGTGAAACAGAAAAAGATGCCGCTGCGCTGCTGGCTGAATACAAAGCAAAAATCAATGTAATTGAAACAAAAAAAGAAGTAGATGCAGGCGCTGTACTGTACCCGGAAAAGCTCATATTCAATGCTGCACGGGCAATGGATGCTGTTTCAAATTCCATTATGGTATATAAAAAATATGATGCCGCAGAACCTGCTTTGCTTGGCACCGTATTCGGCAACAACCCGCTTCTCCGTTTTGACTATACAGTAGGAGAACAGCCCGTTCAAGCAGATGATTATGGTTATCTGGTACTCACTGCAAAAGCGTCCTCCAGAAGAGGAAAAGCAGCTATTGTGCGCTACCGCGTTGACGGATTGGAAGAAGACGAATATCTGGAAGACGTATCCGTTCCTCTCACCTTGGATGATAAATATCACTCCTATGTTGTAAACCTCACAGAACTTGCCGGATGGACAGGAACTGTACAGGAACTGACACTGAAGCTTTTCGACAGACCTATGAACAATGATTACATGCTGATCAGTTCACTGATCCTGTGCGCAGACGAAACATCTGCACAAAGCACAGCACGGGAACGGGAAAGAATCGCAAATAAAGAAACTGCTCCCGCTATCACAAACCTGTTCGACAGCGATGCTGCAACAAGCGCACTGCAGTCTGAAATTACCTATCTGCGCGGGGATATAGACAACGACGGTGCTGTCACTGCAGTGGATGCATTTGAACTGGTCAGATATTTAGCAGATGCAAATTCCTGTTACGCAAACAAATGGCGCTTGCATGTCGATCCGGACAGTGACGACGATGATGTTCTTATGTCGGATGCTCTCTATCTGAGACAGATTCTCGCCAATATTCGTCCGGCAGATACATTAACACTAAAAACAGCGGATGTTTCCTTTGAAGCTGCACAGGACGCAGCAAGAATAGACACACTGACAGAAGATGCGGCCGTTCAGATCGACTTATCCGGTTTGAACTACTCCGCAGACGTTTACAAATATCTGACGCTTTGTCTGAAGTCTACAAGTGCACAGCCCTTCACAGCAACTGTAACCATTACGACAGACACCGGCAGCAGCAGTGCAGACATCACTTTTGCCGGCGACACAATGTTTGAAGCTGCAAGCTGCGGATTTTCCGATATCAGCGGCACAGTGCAGTCTATGTACATCACTTTCCGCACACCGACAGACGGCTGCATCTATCTTGACTCCTATGTATTTACCGCATCTGCCGCAGCTGCACAGAACGCAGAAATCGTGCGTGTAGGCGCTGCGAATCTGGTGGGCTGATTCAGTCCCTTCATAATATTGTATCTCCCTTACAAACAAGCAGGACGCTTATAAAAGCGTCCTGCTTGTTTTTTAAGTTTAATAATCTACCCAAAAAGCAGGAGAGCACAGCAATCAAATAACCAAAGCCTCCCTTGTGCAAAGGGAGGTGGGTTTTGCGCAGCAAAACTCGGAGGGAT
>BLMO01000219.1 GCA_011957885.1 Clostridiales bacterium | reverse complement strand
GTAAAAAGGCCCCCTTGTGCAAAGGGGGCTCCCGCGGAGCGGGTGGGGGATTGTTTAACGAAGATGTGCTTACTCTGATGCCGCCAAGGGTTGTGTCGGTAAAGTAGTAGAATCCTTAGAATAAATCCGCGGTGCAGATCCGGACTCAATGCAGTCCTTTGTGATCTGTACTTTTATAATATCCTCACGGGAGGGAATATCAAACATGAGCTGGGTCATTGTTTCTTCCAAAATAGAGCGCAATCCTCGTGCTCCGGTATTGCGTTCTATTGCTTTCTTTGCTACGGATTGCAGGGCATCCTCATCAAAGGTCAGTTCCACTTCATCTATTTCAAAAAGGCGGGTATACTGCTTAATCAGGCTGTTTTTCGGCTCTTTGAGGATTCGTACCAACGCATCTTCATCCAAATTTTCCAGTCCAACGATGACAGGCAGTCTGCCTACTAACTCCGGAATCAAACCGAATTTAACAATATCATGCGCCGATACGTCCTTAAATATTTCAGTGGAGCTTTTTTCTTTCTTTGTTTTAATATCCCCCTGGAATCCAATAGAGGCATTGCCCTTGCGCGCTTCAATGATCTGATCCAGTGAATCGAAAGCACCGCCGCAGATAAACAGAATATTTTCTGTATTGATCTGAATGAATTCCTGATTGGGATGTTTACGTCCGCCTTGAGGAGGAACATTTGCAACAGTACCTTCAAGGATTTTCAACAGTGCTTGCTGTACCCCTTCACCAGAAACGTCCCGTGTAATGGAACGGTTTTCACTTCTGCGGGAAATTTTATCAATTTCGTCTATATAAATGATTCCGCGTTCTGCCGTTTCAATATCATAATCTGCAGCTTGAATCAGACGCAGCAGGATATTTTCCACATCTTCGCCTACATATCCGGCCTCTGTAAGGGTAGTGGCATCTGCTATTGCAAAGGGAACACGCAGCGTTTTGGCAAGAGTCTGTGCAAGAAAAGTTTTTCCCACGCCGGTGGGACCAATCAGCAACACATTGCTTTTTTGCAGTTCTACATCTTCAGATTCCGGTTGCCCTCTTTTGGCGTCGTTATATAAAAGACGTTTATAGTGATTGTATACAGCGACTGCAAGGCTGATTTTTGCCTTGTCCTGTCCGATTACATATTGATCAAGGGTTTCCTTGATTTCGGCAGGCTTTGGCAGATTTTCAGCTGTAAGCGTAAATTCAGCACCTTCGTGGGTATGATCGAAAATGATTTCGTTACAGGCACTTACGCAGTTGTCGCAAATATAAAGACCGGGAGATGTGGGGGAGGGAATCAGAAACATCACCTGATTCTCTGTTCTGCCGCAAAAGGAGCAGCGGCGGATTTGCTGTGTCGGTTCAGACATAAGAAAGATACCTTTCGGAGGTTAAAAATTTTTTAAAAGTGTTGTGCAGCGATTAAATGCGTTTTTCAACAACCTGGTCTACAAGACCGTATTCCAATGCTTGCTGCGCGCTGAGGAAGTTATCGCGGTCTGTATCCTGTGCGATAATTTCTACAGGCTTTCCAGTATTGGCAGCTAAAATATTGTTCAATCGTTCCTTGGTGCGGATGATGTGATCAGCGTGGATTTTAATATCGGATGCCTGACCCTGCATACCGCCGAGGGGCTGGTGAATCATGATTTCGCTGTTGGGAAGGGCAAGACGCTTGCCTTTGGTTCCGCTGGAGAGGAGGAATGCACCCATGGATGCTGCCATTCCGATACAGATTGTAGATACATCGCATTTAATAAAGTTCATTGTATCATAGATCGCCATGCCGGATGTTACGCTTCCGCCGGGGGAATTGATGTAGAGACTGATGTCTTTATCCGGATCCTGTGCTTCCAGGAAAAGAAGCTGTGCAACCACCAAGGAAGCGGTTACATCGTTGATTTCATCGGAAAGAAAAACGATTCTGTCGTTGAGCAGACGGGAATAAATATCGTATGCGCGTTCACCTCTGCTGGTTTGTTCAATTACGGTTGGTACAAGTGCCATAATGCAAAATATCCTTTCTTGTTTGATTTTGTCAGGAGAAGGCCAAAATGTACATTACCGCTGCCGGAGCAGCGGTGATGTAAAATAGTATTTGGTTTGGGAGATATTACTCTGCTTTATCTGCTTCTTCCTTCTTGGGGGCAGCTTTTTTAACAGCAGGCTTTTTAGCAGTTGTTGTGCCGGAAGCGGTTTTCTTTGTTGTCGTTGCTTTTTTGGGAGCATCTTCTTTGTCACCGGCAGTTTTGGCTGCAGTTGTTTTCTTTGCAGGAGCCTTCTTGGCAACTGGCTTTGCTTCTTCCGTTGCTTCTGCATTTGCATCAGCAGTTTCAGTTTTTGCTTTTGCGGGAGCCTTTTTCTTTTTCGGAGCCTCTGTTTTGATTACAGCGGCTTCTTTAACCAGATCAACTGCTTTTTTTACTTTGATATCTTCGCTCAGCGCATCAGCTTCAATGGATTCCCTGATCTTGTCACTTTCCATATTATATGCCTCAGCAAGCCGGGTATATTCAGCTTCCAGTTCTTCTTCTGTTACGCTGATATTTTCAAGCTGTGCAATTTTTTCCAAAGCAAGGCGGGTTTTAACCTGCTTTTCAGCCTGAGGACGCATTTGTGCACGCAGGCTGTCCAGATCCATGCCTGTATACTGGAAGTATTTTGCAAGGTCAAGTCCCTGCATACGCAGACGTGTGTCATAGTCCCGCACAAAGTTTTCTGTTTCTGTAACAAACATTGCTTCGGGAATATCTGCTTCCAGTTTTTCAATCAGTGCATCAATCAACTGTTCTTCAACAGCTGCGTCTGCCGCTTTTTCCTTTCTGGAAGTAATATTTGCCCGAACATTCGCCTCATATGCAGCAAACGTGTCAAAATCTGAAACATCTTTTGCAAATTCGTCATCCAGTGCAGGCAGTTCCTTACGCTTCAATGCATTCAGTTTTACCTTGAATACAGCGGCTTTTCCTGCCAGATCTTCTGCGTGGTATTCAGCGGGGAAGGTTACATTTACGTCAAAAGCATCACCGATATTCTTACCGATAATCTGATCTTCAAATCCGGGGATAAACTGACCGGATCCCAAAATCAGTTCATGACCTTCTGCTTTGCCGCCTTCAAAAGCTTTGTCATCTACAAAACCTTCAAAATCAATATTTGCTGTGTCGCCATTTTCAGCAGCGCGGTCTGTAACGTCAATCATACGTGCGTTGCGGTCGCGTACCCGCTCAATTTCTTCTGTTACTTCACTGTCCTGTGCGGCTTCCACGTTCTTTGTCACTTCAATGCCTTTGTATCCGTCAATTGCAACTTCCGGTTTTACATATACCTTTGCAGTGAGAGAAACACCGTTATCATCAACGCTGTCGATTGCGAAATCGGGCTGGCTGACAGCAGCAATGCCGGATTCCTTCAAAGCGTCTGCATATGCTTCCGGCAGCAGGTCATTTATAGCATCTTCATAGAAAACGCCCTTCCCGTACATTTTTTCTACGATAGAACGGGGTGCTTTACCGCGGCGGAATCCGGGCACGGTAATATTTTTGGCGCGCTTTTTATATATTTTATCTACTGCTGCGGCAAATGCGCCGGGATCAATTTCAATTTTCAGCTCGTACAAATTTTTGTCAACGATTTTTGCTTCCTTCAAACTCATTTCTTATCTCCTCATAATTTTACATATTGACCTCTAATAATAATACCGAAAATGGCACGAATTGTCAATAATATTTCCAAAATATTTCCTGCCGGCGCACGATTTCATCCTAATACATAAACGGCATAGTGATCATTGGAACAAAATCCAGAAAATCTGCCGAAATCATGGTCATAGAAATGTTTTCAAATGTTGTTGTTTGCGGGATATTGTATGTACCGTGAATATGTCCAAAATAGCAATTTTTGATTTCATATGCATGCAGGGTGTCAATCAGTTCGCGGCATACGAAGCTGCGGTAAACCGGAGGAAAGTGAAAATAGACTAAAATTGACTTGCCGGTGCCCTCCCGGAGTTTTTTTGCTTCCTCCAGGCAAAGCCGCAAACGGACGTTTTCTCTGCTCACGACTTTAGCAAAATTTGCATTTCCTTCCGTTTGCTGTTTTTCGTCCAGATACCACCCGCGGGTGCCGGTGATAATATAATCTTCTACCTCAAAAGCATTATGTTGTAGAAAACGGATGCTGCTAAGGTTATGTGCTTGCAGAAAGGTTTCCATTTTGTGAATGGTGGACCACCAATAGTCGTGATTTCCTTTCCCGAGGATTTTTTTGCCGGGAAGGGAATCAATAAACTGCAAATCTGCCAACGCCTCGTCCAGATCAATCGCCCAGGAGATATCGCCGGGAACGATTACTGTATCATCCTTCCCAACAACGGCACGCCAGCGCTGTTCAATCTTTTCGGTGTAATTGGTCCATCGGCTTCCAAACTTGTCCATTGGCTTATTCACAGACAGGGAAAGGTGTAGATCTGCTATGGAAAACAGAGACATGCATCTCCTCCTTGGAAGTCTTTATTTTGCAAAGATGAAATCTGCCATATTTTTTGCATCCACTACTGTCTCAAAGCGAACGGGAAGGCTCAAAGTAGCTGCAAGTGGTGCAGGAATTTCCGTTTTGCTTATCTGGGACAAGGTTTTCAAAATCTGCTCCGGATCATCGCCTGCAGGTGCATGACCAAGTGAGGTGCATACGTCTTTTGCAAATTTATAAGGACTTGCAGTAGAAGCCAATACGGTTTTTGTATCATCACCGCTTGCGGCAGCATACTGCTCCACACATCCGATTGCTACTGCGGTGTGCGGGTCAGCCAGATAGTTGTGATTTGCGAAAGTATCCCGGATTACCTGCGCAGTTTGTTCTTCTGTACAGAAATATCCTTCCATTACAGCATGGATCTTTTCCATTACAGCGTCCGGTGCGGTGTATTTGCCATCGCGTGCCAGCTTTTCCATACAATCTGCAGTCACCTCGGGACCGCCCAGCAGATACAGAAGCCGTTCCAGATTGGAGGAAATCAGAATATCCATAGAGGGGGACATAGTCTTATAAAATTCTCTGGTACGGTCATAGGTACCGGTACGGATGAAATCAGTCAATACACAGTTTGCATTGGAGGCGCAAATCATTTTGCCAATGGGAAGTCCCATTTCCCGGGCAATATAAGCGGCAAAGATATTGCCGAAGTTTCCAGTAGGCACGCAGATATTAATTTTTTCACCGTAACGGATGTTGCCGCTATTTAAAAGATCGCAGTAAGCGGAGATATAGTACACGATTTGCGGTGCGAGCCGTCCCCAGTTGATAGAATTTGCGCTGGAGAAGAAAAATCCGTTTTCTTCGGCGCGCTGTGCCAGAGATGCATCGGCGAATATTTCTTTTACGCCGTTTTGTGCATCGTCGAAGTTTCCGCGTACTGCACATACATTGACATTGCTGCCGGTTTGGGTGATCATTTGCCGCTTTTGCATAGTGCTTACGCCGTCTACCGGGAAAAATACGGAAATATCAATTCCAGGTACATCTCTGTATCCTTCCAATGCGGCTTTGCCTGTATCACCGGAGGTTGCAACAAGGATATGCGCGCGTCTGGTTTCCTTTGTCATAGCAAGCGCGGAGGATAACAGGCGAGGCATAATCTGGAGCGCCATATCCTTGAAAGCGCATGTGGGTCCGTGCCACAACTCCAGCGCGTACAGATTGTCTCGGATCGGTACCAGCGGAGCAGCCCCGCCGGGAAATCTGGTTTCGCTGTATGCTTCCTTACAGTCGGAAAGCAATTTGTCTTTATCATAATCTGTCAGGAACCGAGACAAAACCGCTGCCGCACGGCCGTAGTAGGGCAGTTTTGCCAAGGAAAGAATATCTTCTTTTGTAAGAGAAGGAATCTCTGTAGGCATATAAAGCCCTTTATCCGGGGCAAGCCCCTGTTTGATTGCATCTGCTGCAAATACTTCTTTGGGATTTGCAGCGGTGTCTCTGGTGCTGACATACTTCATTTTACATTCCTTACCTTTCTTGGCTTCCTATTATAAAAATAAATTATATATGTTTTTTCAAAAAATGAAAAGCATTTTCAAAAAAGATTTTGTCGGCGGTCCTGCTTCCAAGCCGCCCAGATACTTTATCATAAAAAGATTCCATACAAGATATATTATACAGGTCTCCCGGCGTTTCGTCAATCCCATCAAAATCACATCCGAGACATACGGCGTTTTCTCCTGCGACAGATATATAATGCTCCATATGCCGCAAAACATCGTCAGATGTGCAGATGCTGTCTGTCGTCAGATGTGCAGGGCACAGGCTGATTCCTGTGACACCGCCGGTTTCTGCAATTTTTCTGAATAATGTATCAGGCAAATTGCGTGAGGTATGTGTCACCGCATATGCATTGCTGTGTGTTGCAATTACAGGTTTTCCAGCATCCTCAGCCATTTTTAGCACATTCTTGCAAAGCGCCCATGAGCCGTGAGAAACATCCGGTATGATTCCAAGTGCAAAGCAAGCTTCTACAACGGAGCGACCGAACGGCGTAAGCCCTTCGTTTGTATCCCATCCTCCGCCGATTTCCGAATGTCCTTTCCATACAAGTGTGAGAATGCGGACACCTTCCAGATATAATTGAAACAGCCGATCCATGTTTCCGCACAGAATGCGGGCATCCTCCACACAGAGGATAAATGCGGTGCTGTTATCTGTCAGCTTTTTTCCGTCTGTACAAAGCAGAGAATCTGCTTTGATGCGAAAATCTTTTGCAGCTTTTTTAAATATGTCAAATGTTTCCTCTGCTGACAGACGATAATCACTCCAGATTGCAGCACATTGGATATATGCTTCGAATGCATCGGTATGCGTGAGGGAAATGTGCAAAATATCATTTTTTAGATTGCAGTCATGCTTATACATTTCCAGCGGGGTATCGCAGTGCAGATCAGCCAGTTTCATAATGAACTCCTATTATATCAGGTGCTGACCCTTCGGCGGACTGCTCCGGGCAGATGCGCAATATGCAATACCTTATATGTATCGGCACGCGGCGATATATAAACTTCAATGATATCAATTCGAGGCTGCAGTCCTGCAAAGGCTTCCCTGTGTTTTCGCAGATAGTCGGAAGCTGCGGCAATGAGCCGCGCCTGCTTCTTTAACCCAACGGCTGCCGCGGGTCTTCCGAACGTATGAGACCCAGTTGGATAGGCGCGTCTGGTTTTGACTTCTGCAAATACAATATATTGATCATTGACTGCGATTATGTCTGTTTCCAGATGACCGCTGTGTACATTCCGTTCCAAAATGCGAAACCCTTTCCCACATAAATAGGATGCGGCACTGTCTTCGCCAAGCTGTCCCGCCTTGCCCGATTTCATTCTGCTGCCTGCTTTTCCAGATGCCACGCCTCTAATTTGCTTTTGTCCCGTTCCAGAAAGGTCAGAAAGGATTTCCTATGTACGGGGCAGGGACCGTGTTCATAAACAGCCAGCTTGTGGGCTTTGGTGGGATATCCTTTATGTTTGGCAAAGCCATATTGGGGATATGTATAGTCAAGCTCTGCGCATAGTCTGTCCCGTGTTACTTTGGCAAGAATGGAGGCTGCGGCAATGGACTGACATATTCCGTCTCCGCCTACAACCGCCCGTGCACTTTGGGAAAAACCGCGGGATATGTTGCCATCAATCAGAAGAAAATCCGGCTCTGCTGACAGAGACGAAACAGCTCTGCGCATTGCCAGCAGGGTTGCTTCCAATATATTATAGGTGTCAATTTCTTCCGGGCTTGCCATACCAACGCTCCATGACAGCGCATTTTGACAAATTTCATCATATAAGCGCTCCCGTTTCTTCTCAGAAAGCTTTTTGGAATCGTCCAGCCCTAGAATGATCAGCCCTTCTGGCAGGATACATGCGCCTGCCACAACGGGACCGGCAAGAGGTCCACGTCCTGCTTCGTCTATACCGCAGATTAAGTTTTTTCCTTCTGTACGGTATGCATCTTCAAAAGAAAGGTCAAGCATTTTCCGCATGCTCCTTCTCACTGGCTTCAGACGGGGATTCCAATGATATTCTTCCGATTTTTACATTGCGGAATTCATCCAGTACGGTCAGCGCGGTGCGTTCCAGGTTAATTTCACCGCCGGATATGAGAAATCCGCGCTTTCTGCCGATTTCTTCTAAAAGATCGTAGGAATCCAATTCTTTTACTGCTTCATAGTTCAGTTTATACCGTGCGCAGAAAATATCCGGATATAATTTCAGAAGGCGGGCGGACAGGATCATTCCAAGCTCGTCCGTATCCAGAATTGCGTCTTTGATTGCGCCGGTTGCCGCCAGATTTTCTCCGGTAAGCCTGTCTTCAAATTTGGGCCAAAGAATGCCCGGCATATCCAGCAGATCAAATCCTGCCGTAGTGGTCACCCATTGTTTATTCAGTGTGACGCCAGGTCTGTTTTCTACCCGGGCTTTTTTTTGTCCGCAAAGCTTATTTACCAGTGAGGATTTGCCTACATTGGGAATGCCTACGATCATTGCCCGCAGCTTACGCCCGGTCATTCCTTTTTCTTGAAATTTATGGATCTTGTCAGCAAGAATTTCCCGCACACAGGGACCGATTTGGGATATCCTCTCTCCTGTGATACAGTCGATGGGAAGGGCGGCTATACTGTTTGCACGGTAAAAGTCTATCCATTTACCAGTGATCTGTGGATCTGCAAGAGAAGCTTTATTTAACAGGATAAGCGTGGGTTTTCCACTTGTCCATGTGGAAATTTCCGGGTTTTTGGAGCTGCGTGGAATGCGTGCATCCAGCAGCTCGATTACAATGTCTACATTTTTCAGGTTTTCGGAAATCAGGCGGCGGGTTTTTGCCATGTGTCCGGGAAACCATTGTATTTGTCGGGAAGGCATTCTGATACCGTGCCTTTCTATATATTATTCTGCCATGGGATTTTTAAAGACGGAAAGAGAGGTAAAAGGGAATACCCGAAGAATTGCACGCCCGCAAATGCAGCGTTCATCCATCAGTCCAACGCGCATATCTCTACTGTCTGTGGAATTGTTTCGGTTATCTCCCATTATAAAAACATAGCCTTCCGGAACATAACATTCCAGAGCGTTTTTATCGTATCGCTCCTGCTTGATATATTTTTCTTCCAGTACCTTTGAAGTACCGTCCTCATTTGTGACCGTAACTGTTCCGTCCGCTGCCACATTTACTGTTTGACCGCCCACGGCAATGATCCGTTTCACTAAAGGTTCACGAAGCTTTTCCACTTCCAGAGAGGTATTTTGAACTACAACAATATCGCCTTGCTTTGGTGTATAGAATAAATCGGATACGATCAGAAATTCGCCGTTTTGTAAGGTGTCGTTCATAGAAAAACCGTCGACCCTGGTGAGCCTGGCAAGAAAGACGAATACAAGAAGGAGGCAGGCTGTACACAGAACGAAAACTTCCAATATATCAAAGGCATCACTGAAAAATCGCAGCAGGGGAGACTTTTGCTCGTCTTTCTCTGCTTCCTCTGCCGGATCATCGTCCCATATGCTTATATCAGGCTCTGCAGGAGCATATTTTTCCAGATCTTCTTCCACAGATTTTACAGGTTCTGCCGGCGGTACAGGTGCGATCGGTTTGGGAGCTGAGGCATACTGAGACCGCATTACAGATTTTTTTGTGCGTTTTTCTTTAAAATCATTTCTGCGCTGGCGGATTGATTCCTCTAACTCTCGGGGAGTGAGATCATATTGCTCCGGAAAATATCCTTTGAGTTCATTGTAAACGTTCTCGTCAGGGGAGGGCGCAGCAGGCTGAGTGTCTTTTTGCGGATTTTCAAATTCCATATTTTGTGACCGTGCCTTTCTGTTAACCCTTGATCATCAGATCAAGCAGCGTGCTGCCATCGTGAATCACTGTAGCGCACCGGCGGGCATTTTCTTCCGAGAAGACCGATGTGCCCTCCTGTACGGCAGAACTGTCATAAAGGAAGAAGGGAACATAGTCACTGGTATGCGTACGCAAAGCGACCGGAGTTGGGTGATCTGGCAAAACCAGAATCTTGAAAGGTTCGCAGCTTTCTTCCAGATATTTATAAACAGGAGAAAGAATTTTTTGATCAATCAATTCTATGCTGCGTACTTTATTTTCTGCTTCGCCTCTGTGTCCGCACTCGTCTGGTGCTTCCACATGGATATAAACAAAATCGGCTCCGTTTTCAAAAGCTGTTACGGCAGCTTTTGCTTTTCCGTCATAATTTGTATGGAAATTGCCGGTTGCACCTTCCACATCAATTACCTGCATGCCAGCGCAAATGCCGATGCCTTTGATCAGATCCACTGCGGATATAATAGCAGCAGAAAGCCCCCACTTCTCCCTAAAAGAGGGAAGCGCGGGCTTTCCTCCGGGACTCCACAGCCAAGGTGAGTTTGCAGGGCGCATCCCTTTTGCTTTTCTTGCAGCATTGACGGGATGATCCTTTAAAATTTCATATCCTTTTTTCTGAAATTCTAAAAATGCCCTGCCGCCGTTGTCTTCTTTGGGAAGATGTTCTTTGATTTTCTGACCGAGTATGTCATGGGGACGCATAAAGGGATAAGTCTGAGAAGCGTTTTTCCAAAGAAGGCAATGACGGTAACTGACTCCGGTATAGAGGTGCCAGTCCTCGGCGGAAAATCCTTCGTTGAGAGCTTCGACCAGTTGCGCCGCTTCTTCGGTTGAAATTTCATCGGAGCTATGGTCAATCATTATCTTATCTTCATAAGCGGGTTCTTCTTCCGATAATGTAACAAAGTTGCATCGGATCGCAGTGTCATCGTCCGCCATGGTAAGCCCCATACTCATCGCTTCCAGAGGGGAACGTCCCTTGGAATAGATTTTGGGATTATAAGATAGGATTGCCAGATTGGCAGTGTCGCTTTCAGGTACCATCCCTTCCGGCACATTTAACACGGTGCCGCAAAGAGACTGCTTGCATAAAGCATCCATACAGGGTTTGTCAGCCGCTTCCATGGGTGTTTTGCTTCCAAGAGAATCTATAGAACGGTCGGCCATGCCGTCTGGTATTACTACAAGATATTTCATATGTGTAAAACCTTTCTTTTGCATTTGGCTATATCTTATAATATTGTAACACAAAACCATTCGGGTTACAAGATTTGCAGAGAATTATTTGTATTTTTTACGATTGTGTTACAACTTGGCAAAAAATAAAATTTATTAAATAAATTTCAAAAAATCCTTGCTTTTTAATTTTAAATATGCTATAATTTCCAATTGTATGAGATTGTTCGCCGAGGCACCCTCTCAGGCTGCGGCGATGCTTGAAAATTTAGCAGGAGGATGAACGATGCCGAACATTAAAAGCGCGAAAAAGCGTGTAAAGGTTACAACTGTTAAAACACTGCGTAACAAAATGTTTAAAAGCCAGATGAAAACAACAATCAAGAAGTTTTATGCTGCTGTGGAGAGTGGAGACAAATCCGCTGCTTCTGCTGCTTACACACCTGCTGTTGTTATCGTTGATAAGGCTGTGAAGCGCAATATCATGCACAAAAATGCTGCCGCACACAAAAAGAGTCAGTTTACTTTGGCTTTGAATAAGATGGCGTAAGCACTTTATAAAAACTTTTGAACATCTCGCTGCCATGCTCCGGCAGGGAGATGTTTTTGTTATATAAGGAAAACGATCTGATAGTTTGCAGCCTCCCTTTGCAATGAAAAACCACCGATATTACCGGTGGTTTAAAAGATTATACTATTTACAAAGCTCATCCAGTGTACCAAACCGAAATCCTTCGCTTTTCCATGCGTCTATCAAGTCGCCAAGTATTGCCGCGTTGGTGGAGGAAGTGGGATGCAGCAGCAAAACCTCGCCGTTGTGGGTACCGGACAGCACTTTTTCATAGGAGGCTTTTTCAGAAGGTTGTGCATTGTTGTCCCAGTCCATATAGCCGTAGCTCCAAAGCACAGTTTTATAGCCCAATTCGTTTGCCCATATCAGATTGCGTTCGGAAAATCTGCCTTCCGGGGGACGGTAATATTTTGCTACTTCTACCCCTGCAACGTCTTTGCATACGGTTTCCAGGGCGGTAAGTTCGGCGGCAAAATCCTCTTTATTGTCTACAGATGACATATCTTTGTGAGAAGCAGTATGGTTGCAGATCAAATGTCCTTCGTTTGCCATTCTCTGGATCAGATCTGTGTTCTTTTTGACCACATGCTCTAAAACAAAGAATGCTCCGGGAACTTCCTTTTCTTTTAGTATATCCAGGATTTTTGCAACATTTCCGTTTTCATATCCTACATCAAATGTAAGATAAATGACTTTTTCACTTGCCTCATAGTCTGTATTCTTTCGGTCGATGAAATACGTTTCGCTGTTTTTTGTAAAGTTAAATAAAGCGTCCAGCGGCGGCTGACTGTGATCTTTTGTATGCTTGCAGTACCAGCTGTACACAGAGCTTTCGCTGTGCGCCGCTGCTTCCTGATACAGTACGTTTATATCCTGCCCACTGAACAAAGCAGCAGATGCGGTCACAGCTGCTGTTGATAGTATGCAAAGCGCTGCGCATATTGCAATAAATCGTTTCATGTTTGTTGTCCTTTCATATTCTTTCAATTATAGTATGGCGGCGTAGATGAAAGGAAAAACGATGAAATAATTGGGTTGATACTTAAAAAATGTTTCTGGATACTTGATATTGGCGGAAAATGCAGGTATAATAGCAATGGTTAGTAAAATCATGCATATATATGCAAAAATAATGCATAATTATTAAAAAATGCGGATTATTTGTACAGTGTGCATATTGAAAAAAACGAAAAAAAGAGTATACTATTTTATAGAGCCTATATGTAGAATCAAATCGTTACAAATTCTTATAAGGAATGGTTATAAATATGAAAAAAGAAATCAAAAAAATTGTTCTGGCTTATTCAGGCGGATTGGATACTTCCATTATGATTCCGTGGTTGAAAGACAATTATCCCGGATGCGAAGTAATTGCTGTCTGCGGCGATGTGGGACAGGGAAAAGAGACAGACGGATTGGAAGCAAAAGCATTGAAAACAGGTGCATCCAAACTATACATAGAAGATCTGCGTGAAGAGTTTATTCAAGATTATGTATATCCTACTGTGCAGGCTGGCGCAAAATATGAAAATACCTATTTGCTTGGCACTGCATTTGCACGTCCTATCATTGCAAAACGGATTGTAGAGATTGCTAAAGCAGAAGGCGCAGATGCGATTGCTCATGGCTGCACCGGAAAGGGCAACGACCAGGTTCGTTTTGAACTTACTATTAAGGCATTCGCACCGGAAATGGAAATCATTGCTCCCTGGAGAACATGGGAACTGAAATCCAGAGATGAAGAAATTGACTATGCAATTTCCAAAGGAATTGATATTCCAGTAACCAGAGAAACCAACTATTCCAAAGATAAAAACATCTGGCACTTGTCTCACGAAGGCTTGGATCTGGAAGATCCTGCAAACGAGCCGAAATATGATGAAATTCTGGAGCTTGGCGTCACACCGGAAGCTGCTCCCGACAAAGCTACCTATCTTACCATTTCTTTTGAAAAGGGTATTCCTGTAGCAATAGACGGACAGAAAATGAACGGTGTAGAGCTGGTTTCCAAGCTGAATGAACTTGGCGGTGCAAACGGAATCGGTATCATTGATATTGTAGAAAACCGTCTTGTCGGTATGAAGAGCCGCGGTGTTTATGAAACCCCCGGCGGAACCATTCTGTATGCAGCACATGATATGCTGGAAACGATTACCGTAGACCGGGAAACGATCCACATGAAGCAGATGCTTGCCGGAAAATTTGCTGATTGCGTGTACTTTGGTCAGTGGTTCACACCTCTGCGTGAGGCGCTTACGGCATTTGTTGATAAAACCCAGGAGACAGTAACAGGGGACGTAAAGATCAAACTGTATAAAGGAAATATTACACCTGCTTCTGTAACTTCTCCTTATTCGCTGTATTCTGAAGAAGTTGCAACATTCGGTGAAGATGATGTATATGACCAGAAGGACAGCGCCGGATTTATTAATCTGTTCGGTCTGCCGATCAAGGTTCGCGCAATGCTGCTCGGAGATAAGAACCAGTAAAATTTATTTTTTAATAAGATAATCGGGGGCTATGTGTGTCCCCGATTTGTTTCCTTAAAGGGAAACATAGCGTTGAGAAAGGTACGGTTTATTGATCATGGCTGATAAAATGTGGTCGGGAAGAAGCAAAAAAGCATTGGATTCCCGTGTGAATGATTTTAATTCTTCAATTTCTTTTGACTGGCGTATGTATGCATGGGATATTGCAGGCTCTATTGCACATGCGACTATGTTGGGAGAACAGGGAATTATCGCAAAAGCGGAAGCGGATAAAATTGTAGCAGAATTGGAAAAAATTCGCGAAGGTATTACCAGCGGCGTATTGCCGATAGATTTTGAAGCAGAAGACATCCATATGTTTGTGGAAGCAGAACTCACCAAACGGATTGGTGAAACAGGGAAGCGTCTGCATACTGCACGCAGCAGAAATGACCAGGTTGCACTGGATATCCGGCTGTATTTGCGGGAAGAAATCCGCTTGGTGCAGGAATTGACCGAAAAATTACTTGCGGCAATTGCAGATAAGGCATCTGACAATGTTCGTGCGGTAATGCCTGGATTTACGCATTTGCAGCACGCACAGCCGGTGACATTTGCACACTATATTTTGGCATATGCACAAATGCTGCGGCGCGATATGGAACGTTTGGACGATGTCTATATTCGCACAGACTGTATGCCCCTTGGAAGCTGCGCCCTTGCGGCAACCACCTATCCACTCAACCGACATAGAGTTGCAGAATTATTGGGGTTTTCTGCGGTTACAGAAAATAGCATGGACGGAGTTTCTGATAGGGATTTTGTGATTGAATTGGCATCTGCCTTATCTATTCTGATGATGCATCTGAGTCGGTTCAGTGAAGAGATTATTTTATGGTGCTCTTCTGAATTTGCTTTTATTGAGTTGGATGATGCATTTTCAACCGGTTCTTCCATTATGCCTCAGAAAAAGAATCCCGATATTGCAGAACTGGTGCGGGGCAAAACAGGTCGTGTATATGGGGACCTTACCACTTTGCTTACGATGATGAAGAATCTTCCCCTTGCATATAATAAGGACATGCAGGAAGACAAAGAAGCAATTTTTGACGCGATAGATAATACCAAGCTTTGTCTGGAGTTGTTTACAAAAATGCTGGATACTGCAGTTGTACGGGCAGATGCTATGCTTGAAGCTGCAAAGAAAGGCTTCATGAACGCAACAGATTGTGCGGATTATTTGGTTCGCAAGGGCATGGCCTTCCGGGATGCATACAAGATCACAGGCCAGCTGGTTGCATATTGCATTGAAAATCATTATATATTTGAAACATTGCCGTTGAAAGCATATCAGTCTTATTCTCCGTTATTTGATGAGGACATTTATGAGGCAGTAGATTTGATTCACTGCGTCAACGAACGTAAGGTTTATGGAGGTCCCTCAGAAGAGTCTGTACTCCATCAGATTGATGGGATCCGTCAATTTTTAAATGATAGGGAACATGCGTAAAGGATATAGGCTATGCCACAAAAAGCGGCATAGCCTATATTGTTGATTTTTTTATAAAAAATACAAATTTTCTCAATATGATACTTGACGAATGAAGTATGGTGTGATATAATATATAAGGTTCTGAAAAGAACAGTATCTGGGTGTGGCGCAGTTGGTAGCGCGCTACCTTGGGGTGGTAGAGGCCGCTGGTTCAAGTCCAGTCACTCAGACCAAATGCCAATACTTTGAAAAGCCTTGTAATTCCTTTGTTTTAAAGGACTTGCAAGGCTTTTCTTTATTCTTGTGTTTTTAGGTGTTGCGGCGAGAACTTTTTTACTTTACTGTGCGCTGAATTTCTGCTTTACTGCGCTGACCTTGTTCTGCTCAACCTGCTCTGTAGGGTACCAACCTTTAGCTGCCATTTTGCCGTAGATTGTGTCCTGCATAGTAAGCGACTCGTTTAATGCTGTGCTGAACGCCTGATGAATATTTGCAGTGGAGGATTCAATTGCTCCATGCATATACAGGTCGCATACGCCTTTTTCCAACAGGAGAATGTTCTCCATAAGGTTTTTATCATCCATTTTAAAATCCATGCCTTTCGTAGAATTTATTAGCCCAATAAGCTGTAAAAGCTCTGGAAAATCTGCTGATGCTTCTGTGCCATCTGTTCAATGCAGGTTTTCAGTTCCGCATCGTAAATCTGGCTGGCTGCCTCTTTACATGCGGTCTGAAAATATTGTTCATGTCCCAGTGCGTCTTCTACATATAAAAGTTCTTTTGATGTCATGATCTATGCCTCCTGTTTTAAATTTCATAATTAGTATGGGGCTATGGAATTTAGAATATGCAGCAAAAACATTATTTTTCTAAATTTTGCATAATAAAATTCTGTATGAACGTGCACGCCCGGGACAGAATAAATGTGGAATCCTTTCTGATTCCAATTGAAGAAACCGAGGAATGTCAAAATGGAAAAAAAGGCGAATCATTGTATTGCCTGCTCTGTAGAGCAGTGCGCGAATAACTCCCAGAGCGGATACTGCGTTCTTGATAAGATTCAGGTTGGCACACATGAGTCCAACCCCACAGTTGTACAGTGCACAGACTGCGAATCTTTTGTGCTTGGTACAAGCGACTGCTGTCACTAAGCTTGACCGCAGAACGATGGTAAAAAAGAAAGACACGCACAATTGTGCGTGCTTTCTTTTTTACCATCTTAAACGGGATGAACCTGCGCTTCTTTATCAGCGTTTTCCAGATCAATTCCGTATTTTTTTGCTTTTCTATATTCAAAGAATTTTGTTGCAACCTGTTCAAACAAGGCATAAGACAATACATCTTCATCCTGTTCGATATACTGGGCACACTTCTCGCGAAGGGTATCCAATTCCGGTTCCAGCTTATCAGCAGGACGGCAGGTAATGGGCTCTTCGTTACCGATGATTTTACGGCGGAATTCATCGGATATGGGGGCAGGGCACTTGCCATATTCACCGCGAACCAACCCCTTGAATTCCTTAGATACCATTTTATATCGCTCACCGCCGATGACATTCAGTACAGCCTGTGTACCAACGATCTGGGAAGAAGGTGTAACCAGCGGGGGATATCCTGCGTCCTCACGTACCCGCGGAACTTCTGCAAGCACTTCATCCAGCTTGTCTGACTGACCAGCCTGCTTCAACTGAGACACCAAGTTGGACAGCATACCGCCAGGAACCTGATACAGCAGTGCGTTTACGTCTACCTTCAGAACCTTGGGATCCAGCAAGCCGGATGCCAAGTATTTTTCGCGGATCGGTGTGAAATATTTGCATATTTTATCTAATTGTTTCAAATCAATTCCTGTGTCATATTCAGTACCTTCCAGTGTTGCAACAAGAGGCTCTGTCGGCGGCTGGGATGTTCCCATAGCAAGCGGGGAAATAGCAGTATCCACAATATCTACACCGGCTTCAATTGCCTTTAAAACGGTCATGGAAGCCAACCCGGAAGTATAGTGTGTATGAAGCTGGATCGGAATGGAAACTGTTTCCTTCAGTGTCTTAACAAGATCATATGCGCTGTAGGGCTTAAGCAAGCCTGCCATATCTTTGATACAGATAGAATCGGCGCCCATTTCCTCCAGTTGCTTTGCATATGCGGCAAAGGATTCGTTTGTGTGATAGGGGCTGGTAGTGTAACTGATTGCAGCCTGCACATGACCGCCTTCCTTTTTCGTTGCATTGATAGCAGTTTTCAGGTTGCGTGCATCGTTCAAAGCATCGAAAATACGCAAAATGTCAATTCCGTTTGCAATGGATTTCTGCACAAAATATTCTACTACATCATCGGAATAGTGACGGTAGCCCAAAATATTCTGACCGCGGAACAGCATCTGCAGTTTGGTGTTTTTTGCGCCATTGCGGATTTTCCGGAGTCTTTCCCAAGGATCTTCATTTAAGAAGCGAAGGCAGGAATCGAAGGTAGCGCCGCCCCATGCTTCCAGGGAATGATATCCGACTTTATCCAGCTCGCCCAAAATAGGCAGCATTTCATCGGTAGACATACGTGTGGCAAAAAGAGACTGATGGGAGTCACGCAGCACCGTTTCGGTAATTTTGACTTTAGCCATATCAGACACGCCTTTCTATGCATTTGCGAAGTGCAAATGCGACGTGAAAAAGGTAAATTTGAAGGGGAGCGCCTTCATTTTCACGCAAATCTCCATAATCCCGCCCGCTGCAATGCAGCAGGCGGATAAAGGTTTACCAGTTCCAGGACAGGAACACACCGGCTGCTACCGCAGAGCCGATAACCCCTGCCACGTTCGGACCCATAGCATGCATCAGCAGGAAGTTGGAAGGGTCATATTCCTGTCCGACTTTTTGAGCTACACGCGCTGCCATAGGTACGGCAGATACACCGGCAGAACCGATCAGAGGATTGATTTTGCCGCCGGTAAGTACATTCATAATTTTTGCAGTAAGCAAGCCGCCCATGGTGGAAACCATGAATGCAGCAAGACCACATACAATGATGAGAATGGTCTGTCCCTTCAGGAAGTTTTCTGCGCTTGCAGTTGCGCCTACTGTCAGACCAAGGAAAATTGTAACTATGTTAATCAGTTCGTTCTGTGCGGTTTTAGAAAGACGGTCGGTAACACCGCAGACATTCAGCAGGTTACCAAACATCAGGCATCCGATCAAAGGAACAGCATCCGGTACAATAAAGCCCACAACAGCAGTTACTACGATGGGAAACAGAATTTTTTCCAGCTTTGACACAGGACGCAGCGCGCTCATGCGGATTTTACGCTCCTTTTCCGTAGTAAACAGCTTCATAAAGGGAGGCTGAATCATCGGAATCAGTGCCATATAGCTATATGCTGCAATAGCGATCGCGCCAAGAAGGGAAGGCGCAAGGATCTTTGTTACCAGGATTGCTGTAGGACCATCCGCACCGCCGATAATGCCGATTGCGGCAGCTTCTTGGGGGTCAAATGCACCGGAGGCAAGCGCCAGGAAGAAGGCAACAAACACACCAAGCTGTGCGCCGGCGCCGATTAAGAAGCTTTTCGGATTGGAAATAAGGGGGGTGAAATCGGTCATTGCACCGATACCGATAAATATAAGCGAAGGGTATATTCCAAGCTTTACGCCAAGGTATAACAGGTCCAATAAACCGCCATCGTGGAGAATCTGACCGAAGTCGATTTCTTTTGCAATAAAGAAATCAAGATGGAACAAGGTCGCTCCGGGTAGGTTTGTGAGAATCATACCAATAGCGATAGGAAGGAGCAGAAGCGGCTCAAACTGTTTTGCAATTGCCAGATAAACAAGCACGCCGGCAATGACAAACATAACGAGGCACTTCCAGTCGCCGCCTTGAAAAAGCTTTGCAATACCTGTACTGCTTATAAAATTTTGTATACTCTCAAGCATAATACATGTATCCTTTCAACAGCGGCTTTAGTTTAATGTAATGATGACGTCTCCGGACTGTACAGAAGCGCCTGCAGGTGCGTTGATGCTTGCAACCACACCGCCTTTTTCGCTGAAAATCTCATTTTCCATTTTCATTGCTTCCAAAATACATACAAGTCCGTTGGGTGCTACTGTGTCGCCGACTTTTACATTCATTTTCAGAATGGTTCCGGGCATAGGAGCAACGACTTTTACGCCGCCCTGTGCGCCTGCGGGAGCGGGTGCAGCAGCAGGTGCAGGCGCAGCAGCTGCTGCGGGTGCAGGAGCGCTTACACTTGCGGGAGCCGCCTGGGGAGCGGCGCCTGCAGCATCGCCTTCTTCAACAAATACTTCGTATGCAGTACCATTTACGGTAATTGTATATTTTTTCATGTTTTAATCCTCCGAAATTTATATTGATTCATCTTCTGCTGCGCCGTTCCAGCCGCCGGCTCCTGCTGTACGTTTGTAAGAAACAACGCGGAAGGGAAGCTTATTGCCTGCAGAAGCGTTATACGCGGCGATTGCCGCTGTAATTACAGCAATTAACTGAGTATCGTCTGATGCAGCGGGTGCAGCAAGGGGAATATCTGCGGCAGCAGGAACATTTTCTACTTTGTTTACAGCAGTATTTGCAGCATTCTTCTTTTGGTTGGGTATGTTGTAGAAGAAAATCTTAAACAATGCCATTGCACCCCAAAGGAGAGCGAGCACAACAAATACAGTCACAATTCCGATTACCAGAACCTGCAAGCCATACAGAAGCCGTTCGTTCAGGGGCATTGCTGCAGTATCCAATATTGCGTTATACATATAAATCCGCCTCCAATCAAAGGGGCATATTTATATGCCGTCTTGCAGGAGTTTTTTTACTTTTTGCAGAAAGCATCATTACTGCGCCTGCAATCCGCTGGCGCAGTTCCGCAGCGCCAATGATATCGTCAATTTCACCTGCGGATGCAGCGGCAACAGGAGAACCAACTGTTTCGTCCCATTGCTTTTCCAGATCTTCTCTGGAAATTTCTTCGCTAATCTGATCATTCCACAAAAATGCAACGGCACTGGAAGCAGGCATTACGCCAACTTTTGCAGTCTCCAGAGCAAATACAACATCGGCGCCAAGTGCTTTCGCACCCATAAGAGAGAATACCGCGCCGTATGCTTCGCCTGCGATAACGGTAATGAGAGGTGTTTTTGCGCTGGAATATGCAAAAGCAAGTTTTGCAAGTTCGCTGGCATAGGTAGAGGATTCTGCTTCAAGAGAAACATCCGGTCCTTTGGAGTTCAGTACGGTAACAACGGGAATATGGAAGCTGTCGCAGAAGGTGAGCATTCTGGAGGCTTTTCTGGCTGCATGTGCTGTCAGAATACCGCCGTTTTCGCATTTCTGGCTGGCAATGATACCAACTACGGTTCCACCCAAGGTCATAAGCCCGGTCATAATCTCTTTACCGTATGCGCTGTAAAGCTCCAGGAAGGAACCGTTGTCTGCAACCGCACCGATCAGGTCTGCAGCATTTTCGCTGGCTGTGTATGCGGACAGATCTACCAGACGGTTTATATCGTCATTATTTTCTGCAAGCACAGTGCCTTCCTGATTATTCATAGGAAGGTAAGAAAGCAGAAGCTTTGCTTTGGCTATGCAGTCGCCATCGCCTGTTCCGGTAAGTGCTGCCAAGCCGCTTTCGGAAACAAATGCAGATTTTCCTGCTTCATTGCTTCCAAGCACGAACGGAGCGTTAAAGCTGACAGTTCCTTTGGTTTCGGAAATGATAATAAAGTCAAACATGCCAGCCACGACTGCTGCGCTGCCTGCGCAGGTGCCGGGGATCACAGCGATTTGGGGAATCACACCGGATGCAGCAGATGCGCACTGCATCAATGTGCTGTATCCTGCAAGCGCACGTACGCCTTCCGGCATGAGAGCACCGGCAGAATCAAAAATTCCAATAATCGGTGCGCCGTTTTCTATTGCGAGACGATAAATTTCGGCGATTTTTTTGCTGTGCGCTTCGCTAATCGCGCCCTTGGTTCTGGAATAATCCTGACTGAAAGCGTAAACTAAGCGCCCGGCAACAGAGCCCCACCCACAAATTACGCCTTCGAAAGCATCTTCCGCGCCGCCGTCCAGTTCACTGGTACGTCTGCGCACATATGCGCCGCTTTCCATGAAAGTGCCTTCATCAAACAGAGCGGCAATTCTTCCACGCGCTGTGAGACTTTCCGCAGGGGCGCCGGCAAAAGCGTCAGTTTCTGCGAGAAGACTCCGCAGGGCGGCAGCAGTTTTGACTCCGGCCGACTTTAAAGCGGCCCGAATCGCGTCTAAGTTTTTCTTGTCCATTCGCTGTCCTCCGGGTATCTATAAATTTGATAAATTGATATTATAAAAGTGAGGAGTGGGGGCTTATGTTTCGTAAAATGTCCAAGTTCTCAAGGGAAATTTTTATGACAGAAATTCTGTCTTTTTCGAAATATAAACATCAATTCCCATTTAACCCCATTTTAATTTATTATAAAAGAAAAGCTGCTTTTATGCAATAGGATTTTAAAAAAAGTCACAAAAAAAGCACAAATTTCATTTGTGCTTTTTTTGTTATTTTCCATAGTGTTCCGTGAGGGACAAACGTTTTTTTGTGTACTCATATGCTTCCTTATAATTTTCCGTTTTCTGGCAGCAGTATTCCATATCCCGCAGAGCAAAAAACTCTGTGAAAAATCCTGGCGGGTGCGAACAAACCGGCTGCAGCAGCTGATATGCTTGCATGAATTCTTTTTTTTGCATATGCAGGCGCGCCAAAATATAATTGCGGTATTCTTCTATGGACAGTCGGTTGGCAAAAGATAGCGCAAACGGATCCCGGTCATGCTCTAAATGAGCCAGCAGCGTTAAGTATAACAGGAAAGAAGGATCTATCAAAGCAGAAAGATGAAAGATTTCATCCGGGGCGGGAATTTGTTGATTTTCTACAGCATGGATCAGCAAATGAAAAAAATTACAGCGGGCGTGCACTTCCTGCGCACCGTACAGCGTGTCCTGCACAGCGATTTGCGCCGCAGCAATGTGAGCTTCCGCACTGGACAAGGAGGAACGCTCCAAGCATGCGCCTGCCAACATGAGTTCGCACTGGGACAATATGAACGCAATTTCATCATCCCCTTCAATTTCTGTGCGGCACAGTCCGGCACATTTTAAGTATTGTCCGTTTCCGTAAAGTCTGCGGATTTCTTCCACAGTTTGCATACGTTTATATTGCGTTTCTTCTTTTTTTGTCTCGCACATCAGGTAGGAAAGGGAAATTTCAAGCTTTTTGCTTAAAAACAGCAATGTATCTACAGAAGGGCGTGCAACACCGTTTTCGATCTGGCTGAGCATACTTCTGTTCAGATGTGAACCGCATAAGGCTTCCTGAGTTAATTTTTTGCTTTTGCGCTGCTCTTTGATTTTTTTTCCGAGATTTTGATAGAACAAATCATTCATAAGAAAAAGCGCCTTCCTCGATGATTAGAAATAAGAAGTTGCTGTTATACTTTAAAAATGGACCCGCCGTTTGCATCGATTCCAACAAAAAGAGGAAATTTATGGAAGGTCAGCCGTTTCACAGATTCGCAGCCAAGATCCTCAAAGGCGATTACTTCACACTCAGTTATGTGTTTGCATGCAAGCGCGCCTGCGCCGCCGATTGCGCATAAGTACAGTGCTCCGTTTCTTTGTATTGCAGCTGCAACATCTGTGCTCCGCGGTCCCTTTCCAATCATGGCAGCGAGTCCCATATCCAGCATGGCAGGTGCAAATTTATCCATGCGCGAGGAAGTGGTAGGACCGCAGGCACCGATTGCCATGCCTTCCTTTGCAGGTGTAGGACCTGCGTAATATATGGCGGCACCTTCGATGGAATAGGGAAGCGGCTCTCCCCGCTCAAGGAGTGCAAAAATGCGTTTGTGCGCTGCATCGCGGGATGTGTATACCGTACCGCTGAGTAATATCTGATCACCTGCGGAAAGCGCCGGAGCAGCGCTTTTTATTTCATTTGTATATATTTCTATCATTTTATCATTCTTTATTTTTTATAGTGCCTGCAATACGTGAGGCAGAGCTGTTTTCAGGAGTGTTGTAAATTTCCTGAAAACACTTATCTACTGCGTCCTTCATATAGGAGCTGATGTCTGTCATAACAGTATCGGCTGTAGCAGTAATGTTATTGAAAATGCGTTCCTTGCGGTCATTTGCGCCGCGGATAATTTCTTCTGCCTCTGCCCGGGCTTTCTGGATAATGGCTTCGGCGGCACTTTGGGCTGCAACCATGATTTTGCCTGCACGGATGCTAAGTTCGTCATTTTGTGCAGCTCCCGGAATGTCACAGGATGCCAGGCTTCTGATCATAGAGACAGGATCATCGAACATCTGTGCAGCGGCATTCTGCTGCTGCGTTTTCTTTAAAGCGTCCAATTCTTCACTTGTTTTTTGAAGCTGTTCTTCTGTATTCCGCAGGGTGTTCTGTAAAGCATCCAGTTCAGCAGCTTTTATATTTGCATCATTCAATTTTGCCTGCAAATCCTGCAATATTTTTTCATCTTCCTGCATTTTTGTCTTGCAGGCAGTGATGCCTGACTGATATTCCCGTTCCTTTTCAAAGAACATACGGCTCATATTGGAAATATACGCATTCACATCCTCTTTATTGTAACCGTGCATAGACTTGCGAAACACCGGCGGCTGATTGGAATTCATATTTTAATCACCATGCTTTCTTGGCTTTGTACAAATTATTAAAATAATCATAGCATATTTTACCGGGAAATGCAAGAAAATCGGCGGAACTTTATATATCCATAATCGCACGGATGGAGGATTCGTAACCTTCTAAAAGGTTTTTGGAGGTTATTCTGTCTCTGCTTTTTGCAAGCAGATATATTTTCAACTTCGGTTCCGTACCGGAGGGACGTATAATCGTATCGCAGTGCTGGGTGGAAAAATAAAGAATATCGGAAAGCGGAAGTTCAGTAGAGCGATCATTTCCTGTTACATTGTCAAATATCTTTCCAATTTTATAATCGCGCCAGGTGATAACCGGATCTTTAGCAAGGGCAGTCGGCGGACAATTGCGCAGATTTTCCATCATTGCGGTGATTTTTTTCTGACCGCCGGGCATATCAAAATAGAAATCCAGTGTCCGTTCCTGATAAAATCCGTATTTTTCAAAAAGGTTTTCCAGTGCATCGCTCAGAGTCTGCCCAAGCGTTTTATAATATGCAGCCATTTCGCAGATCAGCAGGGAAGCAACGACTGCGTCCTTGTCGCGGGTATAGG
>BLMO01000218.1 GCA_011957885.1 Clostridiales bacterium | reverse complement strand
CATTATTGAGTTTTTAAAATCCTTTGCGTTTAATTCCCGCACAAAAAACCATGGTTCACAGCAATCCGGATTCCAGAACTCAACCTGGTCATGGATAGTATCGTTATAACATTCCTCATCATCTTCTTCGGGAATCGAAGCTAAATATGATAGAAACTGATTTGCCGTAGAAACTTTATCAAAGCGATATAATCTTTTTAGAATCATATCGCATTGTGGCTCTTTGCCATGTTCCGATAAATAGCACTTGATTTTTGCTACTATCTCGTTTGTACGTTGCCTTACTTTCGTATAAAAATTTCTAATTTCATCATCACTTACACCAACGACAAGAAAAAAGTCAACGCTTGATTCTTTCCAATCGGGTATGATTTTTCCTATGCTTGCACCATTTACCCAACTTCGGAGCATATCGTCAACAGGCGGCAAAGTGTGATAGTAAAATGCCATATTCATAAATTTAGTTCCTTGCCTTATAATTAAAATA
The DNA here is from genome assembly GCA_011957885.1 of Clostridiales bacterium. Classification (GTDB taxonomy): domain Bacteria; phylum Bacillota; class Clostridia; order Oscillospirales; family CAG-272; genus Avispirillum. The sequence goes on along the minus strand of BLMO01000218.1, from coordinate 726 downwards.
GAAAGTTATCATTTTTTCCTTGAATGATTATATCTGTCATAATCTCTTTGAGCGTCATTCCAAATACGGTTTGCTTCTCTAATATCTTTTTCCCTTTGTTGCTTTTCTTCTGCTTCTTCTATTGCAGCATTAATCTCTTCATCTGACATTCCTAATGCTTTGGCAAGAGATATAATACCGACAAACAAAATAATTCCACCTACCACCGCCATAAATCCAGAAGCACCACCAAAGGCGTCGTGAAATACAGATAAGTATGCTATAAGACCGCCAATAATTGATAGAATCAGTGAAATCATAAAAGAACCGTGCTTTTTACCTTCTTGATTTTGTATAACGGATTCTGAATTATCAGTTGATATAGTATCGCACTTAGCACCGCATTTAGAGCAAAAATTACTTCCGTCTTTTATTTTAGCGTTACATTTTGGGCATATCATTTTTCATTCTCCTATTTTGTGTTTTTCCAATTATTACTATACTTTTTTGCTTCATCCATTTTGATTCGGGTTTCTCTTCTAATCCGTCTTTCTTTTTCATTTCTGTCATCAATCTTTGATGTATCCACACCTAACGAACCAGCAATAATAGCTAATAGCAATACCAAAAAAAGCATTCCCAGCGTACCAAACAATCCAGATTGTGTAGCTGCAAATATAATCCAGAAAACAACATCAGCTATAAATAATATTAAGAACAACTTTCGCCAACCGTTGACGATATGCT
>BLMO01000217.1 GCA_011957885.1 Clostridiales bacterium | reverse complement strand
GTTTGTATCCATTCAAAAAGGATCCATAGACTGGCGGTGCAAAGGGGTAAGAGAACCGGCGCCGCACGGAATTGGGATCTTGCACATTTTTCTTTAAGCAGATGCAGAAGTAAAAACAGAAATGCAGAAAATACCCCTTGCAGAAGGGGCAGACCAAACCATGCAACTAATATGACCGCCAGCGCGCTCCATTGATCCAGTCCTGCAAAATCCAGAGGATACAGTTCGATGAACCAGTAAAAGACGACCAGTCCGTAGCAGTAGAAAAAGGAAAGCCCTCTGCTCCACGCGCGCCGCAGGGGATGCTTTTCCGGTGCAGGTGTGAAAAAAGCAACTGCAAAAACGAAAGCGGGAGCGATCCAACTGAGAATCCACAGCTGTGGAAACACCATAGGGAGGGCAGTGAGACATCCGCACAGGGCATACAGGAAAAACACGGGTATGCGCCGTGTTTTTTTCATGTTTGTTATTGTGTCGGATGCTTTCAAGACTTGTTTCTCCATGAAAATAATTTTAAAAAATTGATATTTTCCCGGTCAACGCCGAAAGTTTTGCCATTCAGATACGCCAGGGGGCCGTCCGGTACGGTAAAGGTTACCTGATAGGCATACAGCGCCTGATGAGTGAATCCAAGTGCGCGGTCCTGCTTATTCTGGGCGTATTTTCCCTCCCCTAAAAGGGGATGTCCCGCCCATGCCATATGGGCACGGATCTGATGGGTGCGCCCGGTTTCCAGGCGAATCTCCAAAAGGGAGAAATCCTGTTCTTTATTATAGGATAGGGTGCGGTATCCGGTGACGATGCGTTTTGCGCCCCGGGTGGGAGATTTTGAAACGGAAACTATTTTTGTTTTTGAATTTTTGAAAAGGTATCCCTCCAGCACTGCTTTTTCCGGTTTAGGTTTTCCGTGGACTGCACACAGATACCGTTTGTCCAAAAGACCTTCCCGGATCAGCCGGTTCATTTCCCGGAGTGCCTCGGCGGTTTTGGCTGCGATGACGATGCCGCCGGTGTTCCGGTCAATTCGGTTGCACAATGCGGGGGCAAAGGAGACTTCATCTTTTGGATTATATTCCCCCTTGCGATACAGATATGCCTGCAAAATAAAGATCAGGGTTTCGCGTTCAGGGATTTTTCCAGATCCCTGTTCATTCTTATCTCCCGTATGGGACAGAATGCCGGGGAGCTTATCGCATATGACGATGTTTTCATCTTCATATACGATTCGGGGCGTGGCGCGAATCCGATCCAGTTCGGTTGTGTCCGCTTCATTTTTGGAAAATTCATCAGGGATATACAGCTCAATACAGTCGCCGGCACAGAGAATCTGATTTTCTTTTGCGCGTTTACCGTTTACTTTTACCCGCTTTTTGCGGATGTATTTATACATCAGGGCAGTGGGCAGACCCCGCAGTGTCTTTTGCAGAAATTTGTCCAGACGCTGCCCGCCGTCGTTTTTGTTCAGGGTGATGCGGAGCATATAAGTTCCTTTCCTGTGGCTTTTCGAAATAAAACAGGGGACAGGGCTTCCCTGTCCCCTGACGGGTCAGTTATTATTTGGTTCCGAACAGTCTGTCGCCGGCGTCGCCCAAGCCGGGGATGATATATTTGTGTTCGTTGAGACGTTCGTCCATGGCTGC
>BLMO01000216.1 GCA_011957885.1 Clostridiales bacterium | reverse complement strand
AATCCCTCCGAGTTTTGCTACGCAAAACCCACCTCCCTTTGCACAAGGGAGGCTTAGACGGGGGATTGAGGAATCTGTGAAGAGTGTATACAGATAGAATTTGAAGAGAATGAGCTGATAAAGAAAAGAGTGGCGTTGCTGGAGCAATTAGACAAGCAATATGAGCAGATAGAGAAAAGAGTGTCTGGGGAAAGTTAAATACACAATTTGCACGAACAAAAAAGGCTCCCTTGTGCAAAGGGAGCTCCCGCGAAGCGGGTGAGGGATTGTTTATGCATACTTTCGATTTGTGAATCCTGCGAAATGATAGGAGGACAATCCCCCAGTCTCCACTACGTGGAGCCAGCCCCCTTTGCACAAGGGGGCCTAATGAGGTGGGGCAAGAAAACATGCAAGACAATTCGTTTTCCGATTTCATTAGTAGAAGAAATTGAAAAAGCAATACGCGGAAAAGAATGCACTTTCACAGCTTTTGTAGTAGCAGCGGCATGGGCAGCTTTGGAAGATATAGAAAACGAATGAACAGTCCGCACAAACGAAAAAGGCTCCCTTGTGCAAAGGGAGCTGTCGCAAAGCGACTGAGGGATTGTTGTGTAAACTTTTGATTTGTAAATTCTGCGAAATGATAGGAGGGACAATCCCTCCGGCACGGCTTACGCCGCGCCACCTCCCTTTGCACAAGGGAGGCTTTTTATTGGGGGGTCAATTGAATTTATAAATCTTATGCACAAGGCGGTACATTCCAACGGTGGTTTTTCTGCCAAGCTTTCCGGGGAGATTCATAAATGCAGATAGGGAACTGTATTTCAATTTCCGATAGGTATGAATGTCCTGATCCCGCAGGAATTTCCAAAGCTCCCGTTGCTTTTCCAGATTTTCTTGGGTATTGCCAATCAGCAGAAACACGCAGCAAATATTGATCATCATAGCAAGCTCGTGGAGCATATACCGATACAGACGGCGGTTGCTTACTTTGATTTGATTCAAGTCGTGGCACTGGATCATCAGCTTGGCAACTTTGATCTGCTGGTCAATCCGTTTGATCATATTTTTTTCACTGACGGACTGCTCATCACTGCCTACATAATACAAATACAAATCCAGATCCATGTAGTAGATCCGTTTCACATAGGGGAACGGTTCGTACATATACAGGTTATCTACATAAAATGTATGCTTGGGCAGTTCGATACCATGCTCCCGCAGCAGTGCTGTACGATAAACAACCGAATGCATCATAAGATACTGAGATGGACCGAACGGACGGGTTTCCTCCCATGTGCACAGCCTTTCCTGTGGGAAAATATGCTTATAGCTCATGGTGCGACGATCGCCGGTGTCGATTCGCACATATACGTAGTTGCACACATACATGTCTGCATCCTGTCCGTTTTGCACGGTTTCACGCAGTCGGGTGAGAAATTTTGCAAGGGCGTCCGGATCCAGTCGGTCATCGGAATCGACAACTTTATAATACATTCCACGGGCGCCTCTCATACCCTGATTGACGCCTTCTCCATGTCCGCCGTTTTCTTGATGCACCGCCCGGATGATATCGGGATATTTACGGGCATACTCGTCGGCGACTTCGCCGGTGTTATCGGAGGAGCCATCGTTTACAATAATGATTTCAATATCGTCGCCGGCACCCAGCAGGGAATCTATACAGTGATGCATAAACGCGCCGGAATTATAACACGGAATTGCAAATGTAATCAGTTTATCCATGAAAGCTTCCTTTCCTTAGGCTGACGGAGATCTTTCCGGCAGCACAAGACATTACTTTTATTATATATGTAATGGATTTATATTGCAAGAATTTTTTTGCCGATTGTTCTTGCACTGTTTACACATTTCCTGTAAAATAAGGAAACAGGATGAAATAAACGGGAAAAAGAGGATTTTGCATATGTCTAAAACCAAATGGAAGGGCGGAACGCTGCTCGGTCCCCTGCCGCCGACGCTGGTGACTTGCGGCACAATGGAAGAGGCAAATATTATAACGATTGCGTGGACGGGCATATGCAATACGATTCCTCCGAAAACATATATATCGGTACGTCCCCAGAGGCATTCCTATGAGATCATCAAAAACAGCGGGGAATTTGTGATTCATCTCACGCCTGCATCGTTGATCCGGGCTGCGGACTGGTGCGGAATCCATACAGGGCGCAAGGTAGACAAGTTTGCCCGGTGGGGGCTGGATAAGGAGCCTGCAACGGATGTAGCGGCGCCGCTGATTGCACAGTGTCCGCTGGCGCTGGAATGCAGGGTGGATCAGATCATACCGCTTGGCAGTCACGATATGTTTCTGGCGGACATTGTTGCGGTGGATGTGGAGGAATCTCTCATAGATGCATCCGGCAAGCTGCATCTGGAGCGGGCGGAGCTTGCCGCGTTCGCCCACGGCGCATATTATACTTTGGGAAAGCGTGTGGAATCCTTTGGATTTTCCGTGCGGAAGAAGCATAAGAAGGGGCAGAACAAAGGAAGCGGAAAAAGGCGGAAAAATTGACAAATATTTCTGTGTTTGATATACTATACTAATAAAGCTGGCTGTATTTTATACAGGACAGTGGATTGCCGCTGCAGTGCAGTGGAAGGGAGACGGTTGTATGACATATCCAAAAAGCGAACAAACGGATGAAGAAGTGCAGAAGTCGGCGGAAAGGTGCCGGCAGCATGTGCGGGACACGTTTGGATCCGGTTTGTTCTGGTGCATATGTATACTGATGACAGTTACTGCATTTTTGTATTTGTGCAGCGGCAGGTTTGGATTGTTTTGGATTTTATTTTCCATTGCCGGATGGATTACCTGCGGCAGGCAGGTATCGCCGAAGCGGCAGGCGGCAGGCATACAGTTTTACTGTGTGGCATTGAAGATTTTGCGCATTGTGATGCTGATTTTATCCGGTGTGTTTGGTATGCTTTCCATAGCTGTTTTGATTGTAGGGATGTTTACCGGGGATACATGGCTGTGTTATTTGGCAGGAGTCAGTACGGAATATGGTGCGGGGATGATTCCGGTGGCAGCGCTTGGGCGGATGTTGAACGTTGTACTGCCCCTTGGCGGGATGCTGGCTGTGGGTGTTGCTGCATTTGTGCTGGCGGCAGTTGCGGCTGTCGTGTTTCTGTTGGCAAAGCTGGTGCAGCCTGTACATGGACATATGGAAGGAATGCTGCGTGCGGCGATTGATGGGAAAGTGCAGCCGCGGCAGGAATTTCGCGCTGATGTAAGTTTAGCGATTATGGGTGCAGTGCAGGGGATATATGCACTCACATATATTGGTCAGAATATAATCGGGATGGTTGCATCTGTGTGCGCGTCGGCGGTGTTATTCATGTTTGCATGGCTGGTGCGGAAATAGGGAATCGTAGGAATAAGAAAGCTCCCCCCCCCCAGCAAAGGGAGCTGGCTCCGCGTAGCGGAGACGGAGGGGGTGTTTGCCCCCAAAGAACGTAAGCCTCCCCTGTGCAAGGGGAGGTGGCTCGCCGAAGGCGAGACGGAGGGATTGTCTGTATCATTGCTCGATTTATTCTTTCTGCAAAATGACAGCATTACAATCCCCCACCCGCTTACGCGGGAGCCCCCTTTACACAAGGGGGCCTTTTTCATTTATGCTTCGCGACAGCTCCCTTGGCTGGAAGGGGGCTTTTTTATTTGTGCTTCGCGCCACCTCCTTGTGCTGGGGGGAGTCTTTTTATTTGCCCCTATCATTCCGGTATAACGTACAGTGTCAAATCCCATGCGGGGATGCAAGGCGGGCGGCGCAGATAAAAAGTTGCATCCGGATATAAATCACGCAGCATAAGGGGGAGTGCAAACAAATCCCCGGTGCGGTGGTACAGGGACACGGCAAGGGTCGGATGTTGGGTGCGCAGCGTAACGGATGCACCGGCAAGCGCTTCTTCTTCAGCTCCTTCAACATCCAGTTTGATCAGATCTACCGTATCGTTTCCGGCTGTCAATGTGTCAATGGTTCGGCAGGGGATCGTTTGGGATTTCATTCTGCGTTTTGCGCGTCCTCCCATGTTTTCTCCGGTGCCGCTGGCGCGGCTTCCTGCTGATAGAAATTCCGTTTCTCCATCCCGGTCACTGATTGCCGCGTGGATCGGCAGAACGGAGCATGCGGTTTCCTCTTGGGCAAATCGGCACAGCTTTTGATATGTTTTCGGATCTGGTTCTGCTGCAAGAATTTCTTTTGGATGGAGTGCTCTGGCAAACAGCTTTGCGCTGTCGCCTGTATATGCACCGCAGTCAAGCACGGTGCATATTTTTTTATGTGCGAGAAGTTTTTGCAGGGTTTCAAATGTATTTTCTACTTTTGACAAAAACGCAGGATTCCCTGTGAGGCGAAAAGCGACCATATCTTCAAATAATTCTTTTGACGGCGCATCTTCAAACAGGGAATATGCTTTTTCAAGCTCCGGCAGGTGTTTCGTGTAGTAGGCGAAATCAAACAGTTCACCGCCGAACAAGGGTACTTCCGGGATAAGCAGGGTGTGACGCTGTCCGATTTTTCGAATGTTTTCCCTTACCTCCGGCAAAGTGGTGCCGAACGCCAGCAGCACAATAAAATCATCGCCATATGCAGCTTCAATGGCGGCAAGAGACTGTACAGGCATTTCCCGGAAGGATCTGCTGCGCACAAATCCATCGCTGGCGAAAACGCCTTCTATAGGAATTTGTTTGTTTGTGCAGATGTTTAAAATCTTATCTGCTCCGTTGCCCGTGCCGTATAAAAATATCGGGCGCTTTTCTTTCGAAAGCTGCTGCCACAGGCAGTGATTTTCTGTATATGTTTTGTTCATATATAAATCCTGTCAGGTGATATAAATTTATTTATATTTGTATGAATCCGTTTCTTGCATTTTACATTGCTGCGTGCTATACTATGAAAAAAGGGAGGTATTCCTATGGATTGTTTATTTTGTAAAATTGTAAGCGGTGAAATTCCTTCGGGTAAGGTGTACGAGGATGATATGATATATGCGTTTCGGGATATCAATCCCATGGCGCCTGTGCATATTCTGATTATACCAAAGCAGCACATCGCGTCTTCTATGGATGATATCACATCGGAAAACAGCAAATACGTGGCAAGAATTTTTGAAAAGATTCCGCAGATCGCAAAAGACGCGGGATTGACCGGCGGATACCGGGTAATTTCCAACTGCGGACCGGATGCGGATCAGTCGGTGCTTCATCTGCATTTCCATTTGCTTGGCGGAAAAAAGCTGCCGGCAAATTTAGGCTAATGCGTCGGATATATGAAAAGATCACCCCATGAAACCAGTTTCATGGGGTGTTTTTGTTTTGTTACTGGGGAACAAATTCTGCATAGATTGCGTGCAGTGCTTTTTCAAAGTCTGTTTCGTTTACGCCGATGATAATGCTGATTTCGCTGGAACCTTGGTCAATCATACGGATGTTGATGTCTGCATCGGCAATTGCCCGGAACACCCGTGCCGCTGTTCCTTTGGCGCGCACCATACCGCGGCCTACCACAGCAATCAGTGCAATTCCATCTTCAAAGGAGATGGTTTCCGGTTCACAGCTTTCACAGATGCCGTTAATGATATTTTTACGGGTGTGCTCGCTCATATCGGAGGACATAATCACGCCCATGGTATCAATTCCGGAGGGAAGATGTTCGAAGGTGGCGCCTTCTTTTTCGATTACCTCCAGCACCCGTCTGCCGAACCCGACTTCAGCGTTCATCTGGTCTTTTTCAATTTGCAGTACAGAAAAGCCTTTTTTTCCGGCGATGCCGGTGATCACCTTTTCACGGTCATATTCTGCAGCGTTGGGAACGATCATCGTTCCGGGATCTTCCGGCTTATTGGTATTTCGGATGTTGATCGGGATGCCCGCATAACGTACGGGGAAGATAGAATCTTCATGGAGCACGCCTGCACCCATATAGGAAAGCTCCCGCAGCTCCTGATATGTAATTACTTCGATGGCGCAGGGATCTTTTACGATCCGCGGGTCTGCCATTAGAAAGCCGGACACATCGGTCCAGTTTTCATAAAGGGAGGCGCCTGCCGCTCTGGCTACAATAGATCCGGTGATATCACTGCCTCCTCGGGCAAAGGTTTTTATCGTTCCATTCGGCATGGAACCGTAAAACCCGGGAATAACTGCCCGTTCATGGCGGGTCAGACGGTCTGACAGAATGATATTGGTCTTTTCTGCGTCAAAAGTGCCGTCATCATAAAATTTAATTACCTTAGCTGCGTCCAGGAAATCGTATCCGAGCAGGTTTGCTAAAATTTTTCCGTTTAAATATTCGCCCCGGGAAGCAGCGTAGTCGCTTCCGGCGTGGTAATGAAAGGCATTTTTTATAGCTTCGAATTCCTTGGATAAATCCAGATCCAACCCAAGGTCCCGGATGATATCCTGATACCGCTCCTCAATTTTTGCGAAAGCGTCTGAAAAATCTTCCCCTTCCGATGCCAGATTATAGCAGTGATACAGCATATCTGTAACCTTGATGTCGCCGTCATACCGTTTGCCGGGAGCGGAAGGAACTGCATATCTGCGGGAGGAATCTGCGGTGATAATACTTTGCACCTGTCTGAAATGCTCAGCATCTGCAAGGGAAGAACCGCCGAATTTTACGATTTTCACAGGACCTGCGTTCATAGTATATAACTCCATTTTCTTTAATGTATCATTACTATTATATGAATTCTGCTGTGCAAAGTCAATATGCAATTCCTACGGAAAGAGACATAGTTCTACAGCTTTTACTGTAACTTTAGGGGAAGATTACAATTCAGTCATGGAAGCAGATCGCGTTGCATATATATCCTTTGAAGAATTTGATCGGAGGTATTGTATATGGACAAACCGGGACTTTTGAAAAGCGGGGAGGCGATTTTGTATTCCTCTCAATATGATTTACCCGTCACCGGAGAGGGTGGCGGAGAGTACACGATGCCGGATTATTATCCGGAGATTCGGCGGCTGGTGAGTGTCAGTGCGAGAGCACTGCCGGATTCCAAATTTCTTTCCGGAAATTTGCTGGAGTTCGGGGGCACGATTGCCTTTTCCATTTTGTATATTGGGGATGACGGCAGTCTTGTATGTGTGCCCTACGCCTGTGAATACAGCGGCAACAGTCAATTGCCGTCGGAGCCCCAAGGCGGCGGTGCTGCCATTCATGTGGAAACAGTGGCGGAAGCGCCCCAGTGCAGAGTGCTTGCTCCTCGCAGCGTATCGCTGAAAACAAGACTGCGCACCCGCATTATGGCGGATGAAGCAAACGTATATTCCTGCCGTGCTGCCGATACGGACGGGGAGCGGGCAGGTGCGCAGGATCTTGCTACGCTGGAAATGCTTCCGGATGTGATTCATACAGTAAAGCGCGGCTATACCACCGCTACAGGATCTGTATCGGGAGAACTGCGGGAGCGTGCGGGAACGAAGCCTATATCCTGTGACGGAACGGTGAATATCACAGACGCAACTGCAAAGAAAGATGCTGTGCAGGTGAAAGGGGATATCTGTATTCATTGTCTGGCGCTTGCGCCGGACGGATTGTATACCGTTTTGCGGGGATGCATTCCCTTTGAAGAAATGATGCCTGCCGAAGGTGCGGAAGAAGGAGATGCTGTGACTGCATGGGGGCGGGTTGCGTCTGTATCCGTTCAGGCGGATGAAGAAACCGGTGTGATCCATGTGGATGCGGAGTATGACCTTAACGCTCTGTGGTCCAGAACTATGGATGTGCCGGTAACAAAAGATGTATATTCCACAGAATATGATTTGGAAGCAAAGCACAGCGACTATAGTGTTCTGAGTCAGTTGTGCTGTGCAAACGGCGCACTGAGTTTAAATGGAAGCGGGCAGCGGCAGTCGAATGCAGGGGCTAACGATTATCTTATTGACGTATGTGCGCAGCCGGTGATAGAAAAGGTGGAGTGCAAGGATCATAAGCTTTTGTTCAGCGGAAATTGCAATGTGAAAGCGCTGATCGCATCCGAAGGGGATGTGGTCAGTGAGGAGTTTGCTCTTCCTATTAAATATGAGTTGCGGGCACAGGAGGAAGCCATGCCGCAGGACATTGTGTGGCAGACGATTTGCAATGTGACAGATACATCCGGCAGACTGGACGGAAATCAGGTTCATGCTGCAGTGGAGCTTGCCATTGCTGCATATGCGGTAAAGAAAACCCAGTGCAGTCCTGTAACGGAAGCAATTTTGGATAAGTATGCGAAACGGGATACAGATGCGTCCTGCATTCGGATTTGTTTCCCGCAGCCGGGGCAGCAGGTTTGGGATATAGCCAAACGGTGCAGCGCCAACGGAGCGGAAGTAGAACGAATCAATAAAACACAGCGGGATGCTGTGTGTGACGGGAAACCGCTGATTATAAAATAAGGGCAGGTGAAACGGCGTCTTTGAACTGAGGCGCCGTTTTTTGTGGCTAAGCTTTTGCCGGAGTTCGCTATGTGAATCTCCTGGGGCATGACGCAAAGCACAAACTAAAAAGGCCCCCTTGTGCAAAGGGGGCTGTCGCGCAGCGACTGGGGGATTGTTACACTATCATTTTGCTGAGTCTCTAAATCGGTGGGTACATACAGACAATCCCTCCGAGTTTTGCTGCGCAAAACCCACCTCCCTTTGCACAAGGGAGGC
>BLMO01000215.1 GCA_011957885.1 Clostridiales bacterium | reverse complement strand
GCAAGAAAGCGCGTTATGTGGATTCACAATGATGTGGAAATCAAGCTGCAAAATGAATGGAAATACCGCTTTCTCTGGAATCTTTTTAAAGGAAAATTCGCCTATTATGATGAATTCGTAGGCGTTTCCAAGGGTTTGATTGCACCCTTCCAAAAAATGTCCGGCGTAAGGGATAAAAAATTCCGCGCCATTCAAAATTATATCGACACAGCAGAAATTGCCCGCAAAGTCCTGGAAGAACCAAAGGATTTTACTGTAGATCCGAGCTGCTTCAATCTGGTGGGGTTGGGTCGTCTGTGCCATCAAAAAGCATACGACATCATGCTGGATATCTTCGCACGTGCCTCGACACGCAGAGAGGATCTGCGGCTGTATATTATCGGAGACGGACCGGACAGAGAAATGCTTTCGGAGCAGATAAAAAAACTTTCCCTCACGGATAAAGTCTTTCTTTTGGGCAATCAGTCTAACCCATTCTGCTATATGCAGAAAATGGACGCTTTTATTTCTACGTCCCGTTATGAAGGACAGCCCCTGAATATTATGGAGGCAATGGCAGTCGGTCTGCCTTTGTACTGTACAAAAAATCTGGAAAAGTATACCCAAAATCTTACCGGTTATGAAAATCTGGAAGAAGCACTGGTACAGGCACAGAAAGAAGAAAAACATCCAGATGATCTGGCAGCATATAACAAGGAAATTACCGACAATATTGCAGATCTCATTGAAAATTAACTGTCGCAGAAAGGAAACTTCCAACTATGGTTAAGGTTTTGTCTGTTTTCGGCACACGGCCGGAAACAATCAAAATGGCGCCGCTGGTGAAGGAACTGGAGCGGCGGGAAAACATACAAAGCATTGTGTGCGTTACCGGTCAACACCGTCAAATGCTGGATCAGGTGCTGCAGGCTTTTGATATACATCCGGATTATGATTTGAATATCATGAAGCAGGGACAGACCCTATCGGATATTACAGAAGCAATCCTGCAAAAGTTGGATCCTGTGCTTACAGAAACAAATCCTGATATCGTTCTTGTACATGGTGATACCACGACAGCATTTGCCGCTGCGCTTTGCGCATTCTACCGCAAAATTCCCGTAGGGCATGTAGAAGCAGGGTTGCGCACGTATAATAAATATTCACCCTATCCGGAAGAAATCAACCGGCAGTTTATCAGCCTTGTTGCGGATATGAACTTTGCTCCGACAGAGCAAAGCCGGCAGCAGCTTCTGAACGAAGGAAAATCGGCAGACTCTATTTTCGTCACCGGAAACACCGCGATTGATGCGCTGAAGCTGACAGTACACGAAGATTACGAGGATGATGTCATTCAATGGGCAAAGGGAAGCCGCCTGATCGTGCTCACTGCACACCGGCGGGAGAATTTGGGCAATCCCATGCGAGGAATGTTCCGTGCCATTCGAAGAATTTGCGAAAAATATCCGGATGTTAAGGTAGTATATCCGGTGCATCTGAATCCCTTGGTAGTAGAAACTGCAAACGAAATATTCGGCGCAGCGGACAGCGTCCGGCTCATTCAGCCTCTTGAGGTGGTAGAATTTCACAATCTCCTTGCAAAATCCTATATGATTCTGACAGACAGCGGCGGAATTCAGGAAGAAGCGCCTTCTCTGCACAAACCCGTTATCGTACTGCGGGATACGACCGAACGTCCGGAAGGTGTGGCAGCAGGAACACTGCGGCTTGCAGGCACAGAAGAAGAAACAATTTTCCGTATGATTGATGAACTGCTTTGTGATGCAGACCAGTACAACACCATGTGTCAGGCAAAAAATCCATACGGTGACGGACAAGCCTCAGCACGCATTGCAGATGCCATCCTGAACCGATTCAATATTTAATTTTGAGGTAAATCCATCCTATGACTACAAACGCTTCTGTTTTTACAAAAACAAAAAAACGGCTGACTGACATTGTACCAGAGCTGGTTTTTGTCCTTCTGCTGATTCAGCCGGTGCTTGATATCATCTCCTATTGGGCGACAGAATGGGAACTGACCGTTTATACTACAGCCTTTCGTTTCCTTATGTTTGCCGGCGTTCTGCTGTACAGCTTCCTTATATCAGATAAAAAGCATCTCTATTTTCTATTCGGCGGCGTGATTGCCCTGTATTGGATTTTGCACGTGGTCGCATGTCTGCGCTCTGCGGGCGGATATGCTTCTCCCTTTTCGGATCTGAACAACCTGCTGCGCACCGTTCAGCTTCCCGTATTTGCTTTGAGTTTCATTACATTTTTCAAAAAAAGTGATCTTGTACCAAAGAAAGTGCAGTGTGCTTTTTTTGCGAACATGGTAATTATGATCCACTCTGTTATCTTCTCCTATATGACCGGCACACAGGTTTACATGTATGTAGAATCCCGCAAAGGTCTGATGGGCTGGGCGACGGTTCATAACGCGCAAAGTGCAATTCTTACATTTGTAATTCCGCTGCTGCTGCTTTACGTATACAAGAAGAAAAACAAAGCATTGTTTTATGCAGCCTGTGTGGTTTGCTTTGGTGTTCTGTTTTTCTCAGGTACAAAAGTGGATTATTACGCGATCTTTATTATCGCACCCGCCGCTATGATTTTCCTGTTTATTCAGGGAGAGCGGAAGCCCTTCTATTATGTAACACTTTTTGCTGTAACAGCGGCATGTCTGCTTTGCTACAGATCATCTATCGCCCATGACATATGGGCAGATCATACCGAATCCATGGGATACAAGCAAAGCTATGTGAACAATCTGGTCAGTACAGTAGAGCAAGATGTTCTTGGTCTATCCTTGCCGAAAGACCTGGACAAAGATAGCTATGACGCACTGGATGACCGGATGAAAGATATGATCCGGGAAGTGTATGATTTATATTTATATCCGATGGTCAACCGATTCGGATTTGACCGTGTGCTGGAAAAGTATGAATATTCCCTTTCCGTATCAGATTTAACGGCAGTCCGGCAGCAGAAACGATACTTTGCGGAACTGGCCTGGGAAGATTCCGACTTTTTCACCCGTTGTTTCGGCTATGAATATTCCACATTGATTGAACGATTTACAATTGAAGATGAAGACGGCGAAATCCAAGAATTTGAAACTATTTTCGATTTGGAAAATGATTTCCCCTCTGTTTTCTTTTACAGCGGATATGTTGGATTTGCTATCTATATATTATTCCTTGGATATTTTGCTGCTCTGATTGCAGTTGGTATTATAACCAGGGGCAAAAAACTTATTACATTTGAAACTGCAATGGTAGGAGTTACCTTCGCACTCGCTTTGGGTGCATCACAATTCTCCGGAAACGTGCTGCGCAGACCCAATGCATCCATTTATGTCTCCGCAATTTTAGCGTACATTTATTACTTGACAGTAATTCAATACAACGTAAAAGTGCGGGATATTTTCAGCATATTCAATAAGGATAAGCGAAAGTTATGGAAGAACAGCACTCCGCAAAAAATTGAAAACGATAATTCGTAATATTACTTTTCCATCAAACATAAAAACACGCCTGCCGGCATACCGGCAGGCGTGTTTCTTTAAAGCCTCCTCCCAGAAAAGGGAGATGGCACAGCGCAAGCTTCCACTTCCTTCATAAGCCTCCCTTGTGCAAAGGGAGGTGGCACACCGTAGGTGTGACGGAGGGATTGT
>BLMO01000214.1 GCA_011957885.1 Clostridiales bacterium | reverse complement strand
GATTTTGCTTATAATCAGTTCGGCATATATTTTAAACCGTGTGGTAGATACTACAACCAAATCTACTGGAACTACTATTACTGTTGATGATTTTGTTGGATCCTATTATACAAACGAGTTGGAATCCTGGTTTTCTAATTCAGATATCTATGATTTGACCGTGGAATATGCGTATACAGAAGGATTTGAAGCAGGACAAATTATTGAGCAGGAACCGGAGGCAAAGTCTTCCCGAAAAGTTGTACCGGGAGAGCAGTATTGCGATATTACGCTGACTGTGTGTCGCGGTATGCGGGAAATTGATATTCCGGGATTGGCCGGGCTGGATTATCGGGAAGCCAAACAGAAGCTGAAAAAAGCTGATTTGCTGTATCAGACGGAATATATTCAGGACGATGTGTATGCATCCGGGCAGGTAGTAAAAACTTCTCCTGCCTACGGTGAAAAGATCAATACAGGTGAAATGGTAACTGTATATATCAGCACCGGTCCAAAGGATGGAGAGATTGAAGTGCCGAAGTTTATCGGCATGACAGAAAAAGAAGCCTTTGCAGAACTGCTTACACTGGGGCTTCGCCCGGGTAAAATCACATATGTTGCGGATAAGGCAGAACGGGGCACGATTATTGCACAATCAGATGCAGGAGGAAGCTTGGTGACTGCCGGTACCAAAATCAATCTGACAGTAAGCGGAGGGGCAAACTTTGATCCGGATCATCCGGATACAGATCCTGACGATACAAAGCCTGCTGACACTACAGCTCCGGATACAACTACGACGGTGACGACAACAGAGCCTGACACAACGGATTCGGAACCGGCTACATCAGATGATACAACCGCTCCGGATGAAAGTAAAGACCCGGACGATTCGTCTACAAACACAGATTCTGATGAATCCAAAAAATGGGATGATTATATTCCTGCAGGAAATCGAGAATAACGGAGATCGTATGGCAGAAGAAATAGGGGGAATTATTCTAAAAGGGGTGGGCGGACTCTATGGAGTCCGCCCTGCTCATATGGAGAACGACGCAGATGATGTGATTTTTTGCAGCGCCCGCGGTTTGTTCCGCCATGAAAGTATTACGCCTTTACCGGGAGATGAAGTAATATTGCGGCGCTTGGATGCTGCCGGCGAGGATAGTTATGTGATTCATGAAATACTATCCCGACGCAACAGCCTTGTTCGGCCTGCGATAGCAAATTTATCTCATTTATTTGTGGTTATTCCGGCTGCCAAGCCCAAGCCGGATTTGTTGATGGCGGATAAGCTGATCAGCGCAGCAGAAGACAAAAAAATCGAACCGGTTGTTGTTATTAGTAAAACAGATACGGATGCGGAGAGTGCTGCCGAAATAGCTGATATATATAGAATAGGCGAGTTTCCTGTATTTACTGTAAGCTGTGCTGCTGGAACTGGTGTAGATGTGCTGCGCACATATATTGCAGAGAGGGCTTCCAATTCCAGAGTAACAGCAGCCTTTGCAGGCGTATCAGGGGCTGGAAAATCCACGCTGATGAGTGCTTTGTTCCCAACACTTCAATTGAGAACCGGTGCGGTCAGCAGGAAAATTCAGCGCGGCAGACATACAACCCGTCATGCAGAACTATATCCTGTAGACTGCGGTGGGAGTTGTTTTATTGCTGATACTCCAGGTTTTTCTATGCTGGACTTTGCTAGGTATCATGCAATAGAGCCGGAAGATTTGCCCTATACATTTCGTGAATTTGTTTCGTGTATTGGAAATTGCCGGTATACAAAATGTATGCACACAAAAGAGGAAGGATGCGCCGTGCTGGAAAAGATGGCAGCAGGGGAAATTGCCGCTTCCCGGCATGTGCATTACTGTGAAATATTAGAAGAGATTCGAAAAAATCCCCAGTGGAAGCGGCGGAAGGATGAACGCAAATAGCCTTTCGGCATATACTTTGAATAGAGGTATTTGCCGAAGGCTACGCCTTCGGAGAAAGGCATGGAAGAAGGATGAAGATTACTGTGATACGTCCGCCGCGCTTTTTTGTGCCGGTGCTGCGGCGGTTGTTCGGTTTGCACCATAGATAAGAGAGAAAGAAATATACATGAAAGTATGGGAAGCCTTTATTAGCTGAAAAAGACTTCCCATATTTGTTTGCGGTAACTGGGTTTGTTGTTGGGTTACCGCAATGTGGGAGGGTTCGCTGCGTGATTCCGGAGTTGGTGTGCAGAAAGCGCTCAGCCACCTATGTGAGGACCCGCTGTGCGGAGCCAGCCCCCTTTACACAAGGGGCCTTTTTATTTGGTGCTATGCAGAGTTTCTTTGCCGAGGGAGGATGGGGCTGGTTTCTGAAGCTCTGCTTACGAAATAAGCTGGTGAAAATCCTTCTGCAGAAAGGTAAAACAAAAAGGCTGACTATCGTCAGCCTTTTTCAGTTGTATTTATTAACCAAGCTTTGCTGCATTTACTTTGATACCAGGACCCATTGTAGAAGCCACAACGCAGCTCTTGATATACTGACCTTTTGCAGCAGCAGGTCTTGCCTTAATAACGGCACCCATCAGTGTTTCAAAGTTCTCTTGAAGCTTTTCCATGCCGAAAGATGCTTTGCCGATTGGGCAGTGAATAATATTGGTCTTATCCAGACGGTACTCGATTTTACCGGCTTTTGCTTCGGTAACAGCCTTTGCAACGTCCATAGTAACGGTACCAGCTTTCGGGTTCGGCATCAATCCCTTAGGACCAAGTACTTTACCCAAACGACCGATTGTACCCATCATATCCGGTGTTGCGATAACTACGTCAAAGTCAAACCAGTTTTCCTTCTGGATTTTTTCTACCAGATCGGTGTCGCCTACATAGTCAGCGCCGGCATCCTGTGCAGCTTTTGCATTGTCACCCTTGGCAAATACCAGAGTGCGAACAGTTTTACCGGTTCCGTTCGGGAGAACAACTGCGCCTCTAACCTGCTGGTCAGCATGGCGGGAGTCAACACCCAGACGAATGTGAAGCTCGATGGTTTCATCGAACTTTGCTTTGGATGTCTCACATACCAGCTTGATTGCTTCGCCCGGATCGTATGCCTTTGCGCGGTCAATCATCGCTGCGCTTGCTTTATATTTTTTACCCTTAAACATATTCAGCTACCTCCCTTATTCCTCTACAGTTACGCCCATGGAGCGTGCGGTGCCTGCGATCATGCTCATAGCTGCTTCGATGGAGCCTGCGTTCAGGTCGGGCATCTTTGTTTCAGCAATCTGCTTGATCTGCTCTTTAGTGATGGTTGCAACCTTTGTCTTATTAGGAGTAGCAGAAGCGGTTTCAATTCCGCATGCCTTCTTGATAAGAACCGGTGCGGGAGGAGTTTTTGTAATGAAAGAGAAGGAACGGTCAGCATAAACGGTGATTACAACCGGGATGATCAGACCGATATCGTTCTTGGTTCTTTCATTGAATTCTTTGGTGAAGCTGGCGATTGCCACGCCGTATGCACCCAGCGCAGGACCAACAGGGGGCTGCGGGGTTGCTTTGCCTGCAGGAAGCTGCAGTTTGATGTAGCCAATAATCTTTTTAGCCATAATTAGTAACCTCCATGTGTGGTTTAGACGGGAGACTGCAAAATTTTCTCCCTCCCACAATATACGCCTGTACAGGCGCTGTACCAGAAGGGGTACAACCTGAAATGCGCAGAAATAATAGACCGGCTTACTGCGCGCTGCGCCGGATTTCGTTTACAGATGCTTTAATAGGCATGTCCCGACCTACAGTGGAAACGACCACGGTAACTTCAGTTCCGTCGGCAGAAATCTCGGAAAGAC
>BLMO01000213.1 GCA_011957885.1 Clostridiales bacterium | reverse complement strand
AACATAAACTGCTTTGCAGACGTTACATCGGTTTGGCTCCGTTATATCGGCAATTTCTGCGTAGTTTCATAGTAGTGCCCTTTCGTCGATATCGTATAATACATTTCCTTATATTTGCAGTATACAGGATTGCAGCTTCTTTGTCAATAGTTTCCCGTGCAGGTCAAACAATGGATTTTCTGGGATCCTGTTGCAATCCGTGGGGGAAATGTGTATAATAAAAAAAGACTATATCAATGCCGTTTGGCATTGTGCCGCAGCAGGCGGATTGGAGACGAATATGATTTGCAATACTATATTGGAGGCGGTGGGGCGCACCCCGGTAATCCGTCTTTCCAGAATGACCGTACCGGATATGGCAGAGGTGCTGGTGAAATTTGAAGGGTTGAATGTGGGCGGTTCTATCAAGACGAGAACTGCATATAATATGATTTTGGACGCAGAAAAGAAAGGGCTGATCGGACCGGGGACGGTTATTGTGGAGCCTACCAGCGGAAACCAGGGAATCGGACTTGCCCTGGTGGGGGCGGTGCGCGGGTACCGCACAATTATTATCATGCCGGACTCTGTCAGTGAAGAACGCCGGAAGCTGGTGCGTCACTATGGAGCAGAAGTGATACTGGTGCATGATGCGGGAAATATCGGGGATTGTATTGAAGAGTGTTTGAATCGGGCACTGACCATGGCAAAAGAAGATCCAATGGTATTTGTTCCCCAGCAGTTTGAAAATATCGCAAATCCTATGGCGCACAGGCATCATACGGGTGTGGAACTTCTGGAACAGGTAGCAGGACCGATACATGGGTTCTGTTCGGGAATAGGAACAGGCGGAACGATTACCGGAATCGGGGAGGTGCTGCGGGCGCAGAATCCGGATATAGAAATCTGGGCAGTAGAGCCGGAGAATGCAGCGATATTGGCAGGCGGAAATATTGGAACACACATACAAATGGGAATTGGAGATGGATTGATTCCTCCGATACTGAATTGTGATATTTACAGTGAGGTATGCATTGTAACGGATGATGAAGCGATTGGGACTGCGCGGAGGCTGGCACGTGAGGAAGGGCTGATGTGCGGTATATCAGCAGGTACGAATGTATGTGCTGCGTTGAAGCTTGCAAAAAAGCTGGGACCCGGGAAAACGGTAGTGACGATTTTGCCGGATACGGCGGAAAGGTATTTTTCAACACCTCTTTTTGCAGGAGAATGAGAAAAAGGCAAAATAGAAAGCTTTCCCTGTGAGGATCCACTGCGTGGCTCCATAGGTTGTTGTCGCAAAGTACACAAAATAAAAAAGGCTCCCCCAGCAAAGGGAGCTCCCGCAAAGCGGGTGAGGGATTGTTCTGCCGTCATTTTGCATTATCTTACAAATCGGTAGTATAACTTAGACAATCCCTCCGACACGGCTACGCCGCGCCACCTCCCTTTACACAAGGGAGGCTTTAGGTTGGTAAGACAATCCCTCCGACACGGCTTGCGCCGCGCCACCTCCCTTTACTGGGGGCTTAACATGGTGAAACCTGTGGTGCCCCCTCTTGGCAAAGGCGGCTAAAGCATAATGAGTATTGTGCAGAGCCCCTTCAACGCGTGCAAACGAAACAGCTCCCGATTGCTGCGGGAGCTGTTTTACTATATAAAAATTACACAGTCAAATCTGCGCCGGCGCCCATTGCAGCACGGTTTTCCTCTAAGATTGCGTCGATTTTTTCAACGAAAGCGCATACCTGATCGGCACTGCGTCCGGTATAATTCTCCGGCTGCAGTTGTGCTTCAATTTCTTCTTTGGTCAGCGGGAAGAGGGGATCGTCTTCAATGCGTTGGATCAAATCGTGCCGTTTGCCGAACTTTTTCACCTGCTCCGCGCTGGCAATCGAATGCACACGGATCCGTTCGTGGAGCTCCTGCCGGTCGCCGCCTCGTTTTACAGCTTCCATCATAATGTTTTCACTTGCCATATAAGGTAGATTGTCCATTACCCGGGAGCGGATCACCATAGGATTGACCACGATGTTTTCGGATATGTTAATGTATATATTAAGAATAGCATCCACCGCCAAAAAGGCTTCTGCCATGGAAATACGCTTGTTGGCGCTGTCGTCCAGCGTACGTTCGAACCACTGAGTACCTGCGGTGATGGCGGGATTCAGTGAATCGGAAATCACATAGCGGGCAAGAGCTGCAATGCGTTCGCTGCGCATGGGATTGCGCTTGTAGGGCATAGCGGAGGAACCGATCTGATGCTTTTCGAAGGGTTCTTCCATTTCCATAAAGGACTGGGCGATGCGCATGTCTCCGGAGAACTTATATGCAGACTGTGCGATACCGGACAAAACGGACATCACCCGGCTGTCATGCTTGCGGGTATACGTCTGGCCGCTGACGGGTACGCAGCCGGCAAAGCCGAATTTGGATGCGATATATTCTTCTGCACGGGCAACTTTGTCTGCGTCGCCGTCAAACAGTTCCAGAAAGCTTGCCTGCGTTCCTGTGGTTCCTTTGGATCCCAGAAGCAGCAGACCGTCGGCCACATAGTCCAGATCCTCCAGATCCAGCAGCAGATCATACAGCCACAGGGTGGCGCGCTTGCCTACGGTGGTCAGCTGTGCGGGCTGCAAATGGGTATATGCCAGTGCAGGCATTTCCCGATATTCTATAGCGAAATTCCGCAGGTTCTGGATTACGCGCAGCAGCTTGCCCCGCAAAAGCTCCAGCGCTTTTTTCATAATGATCATATCCGTGTTGTCGCCCACATAACAGGAGGTAGCGCCAAGATGGATGATGGGACGGGCGCCGGGAATCTGATCGCCCCATGCGTGAATATGTGCCATAACGTCGTGACGCAGTTCCTTTTCATATGCGGACGCTGCAGCATAATCCACGTCTTTTTCATGTGCACGCATTTCTTCCAGCTGCGCGTCGGTGATGTCCAGTCCTTCCCGCTGTTCTGCTTCTGCAAGGGCAATCCACAGCGCACGCCATGTAGTGAACTTCATGTCGGCGGAAAACAGATACTGCATTTCAGCGCTTGCGTATCTTGTGGAAAAAGGGCTTTCGTAATTTCGGTTATCTTTCATTTTCTGGGGTGTCCTCCTGTGTGTCATCCGGCAGCGGAAGTGCTGCCGCGTTGATTTTACCGTGGGTCTTTTCATAATACTGTATGTTGTTGCGAATCACATGCAAAAGGTGATTGTTCAGAGAATTGTTTTCTTTCTCTGCAACATACAGCAGTTTTTTATATAGCTGGGTATCCAGCCGCACAGTAAATTCATTTTTGGATTTCATCGATTTTCATACCTTTATCAAAATAAGAAATTGAATAAAAAAACTATTTACACTATAGTATAACAGACATGTACCCGAAAATCAAGGGAGACGTCCTGTATAGCGGCGGAATATTTACAAAAAAACTGTGGAAACCGGATCGGTAATATGCTACAATAAAACAATTGATAAAACTGTAAAGGAAGATGTCGTTTGAAAAATACTGAAAAAATCGATGAACTGGTAACACTCGCGGCGCGTCTTGCTGATGCAAGGGAAAAGGCAGGCTTGTCTGCACAGGAAATGGCAGAACGCCTGGAAGTTTCTTTCGAAGAATATGCACAGTGGGAGGCGGGAATCGGGGAACCGGATACGGAGACAGTGCGCCGTGCTGCCGCAGTTTTGCAGGTGACTGGGAATTATCTTTTGTTTGGCCCTACCAGGGAAGGTATGGTGGGTGCGATGTTTCCCAATAAAGCACAGCAGGCGGTTTTGCCTGCGTGGTACGGCTGTATGATGGCTGGGGCAGCTCTTTTGTTCTGCGGCGGTGCGGGCATGCTTCTAATGCTGTTTACCGGCGGAGCCGTAAAAGCGGATGGCGCGCTTTTGTCCTATTTGCCGTTTCAGGTATTTCTGGGAATATGCATTGTTGGCGCAGCACTTTGCATAACAGCGTTGATTTTGCGGAGCAAGAATAAGAAAAAGGAACAGGAAAAGAGGCAAGGCGATGGAAGAAAAACAAACCAGCAATAAGGCAATTGCCAAGAAGCGGTTGTCGGGGAGAGCAGTTATCCTGATTGTTTGCATTGCTGCTGTAGTTTTGCTTGCAGCGGGTGCTGCGGTGCTTATTTTTGTATGGGGCAGGGATTCTGCATCCGGTGCGGCAGAGAATAATCCGTCCGGTGCTGCTTTAGTGCAGGAGAATCAGAAATGGCAGGATTACACGTATTCTGTATATGATGACGGAACAGCTACTCTAACCGGGTATACAGGAAAGGATACTTTGGTGAAGGTTCCTGCCGAGGTGAACGGACATCCGGTTACTACGATTGGATTGGGCTGTTTTAATCAGGCGGATGACCCTACCATGGAGGAGATTATGCTTCCGGAATCGGTGACGCATTTTGAGCCGCACGCGTTCGGGAATGCAAAGAAATTGAAAAGCATTACGATTCCGGAAGGGACTACTGTCATTGAAATGGGTACCTTTGTGTATTGCTCTGCGCTGGAGGAGGTTCACATTCCGGAATCGGTGACGGAAATTGGCGAGGGCGCGTTCTCTTATTGCAGGGCGCTTACGGAAATTGTGCTTCCGACTTCTCTGAAAACGGTGGGTGATTATGCTTTTTCTACCTGCACTGCCTTGCAGTCTGTGACTGTTCCGCAAGGAACGGAGTCCATAGGAATGTGCGCATTTGAGGGATGCACGTCATTGGAGGCAGTAACATTGCCGGACACAGTGAAAACGATTGGCGAATACGCTTTTAATATGTGTGAGAGCCTGTCAGAAATAGAACTGCCGTCCGGAATGACGGCAGTTCCGAACGGCATTTTCAACAACTGTGTTGCACTGAAAAAGGTTACACTGCCGGAAAATTTGGAGTCGATCGGTGAGGCGTCGTTTTATTATTGTGAAAAGCTGCAGTCGCCAAAGCTGCCTGATACGCTGAAAAGTATCGGAGCGTATGCGTTCTGCCATTGCATAGCGATGGAGGAAATAAAGATTCCGGATTCTGCAGACACTTTGGGAGATTATGCTTTTGCAGACTGTACTGCCTTGAAAAAGGCAGAGCTGTCAAAAGAGTTGAAAGCCATACCGCCTTATGCATTTGCTCAATGTGTGAGCTTGCAGTCTATCACGTTGTATGAGGGAATTGAAGAGATCGGCGTGTATGCTTTTGTCAGCTGCACCAGTATGACAGAAATAGACGTTCCGGATAGCGTAACTTTGCTGGACGCGTATGCTTTTTCCGGGATAACGGGATTGAAAACGGTTACAGTGCCGGAGTCGGTTGAAGAAATCGGCGAGGGATTGTTTGCTTACAGCACGGGCGTGACGGTAAATTGCAGGAAGGGCAGTATGATTGACGAGTATTGCAGTGCCAACAGTATTGCAACCTCGTATATGGATTAAAAAAGCGGCTCCTATGGAGCCGCTTTTTTAATGGGGATAGGAGAGCTGCACAATTTTATAAGCGTCCCGTGTGAAATGCATTGGTAGAGAGGCAACCAGAAAAAAGGTTTTTCCGCGGGATCTTCTTATTCATTTTCCAGCGTTACCGTAAAGGCAGATGCCGGAGAAACGGACGGAATGCAAACGGTTGCGCAGTGAACATCTGCATAATAAGAAACAGTTGTTCCTGTCGGGGCATCTTTGCACCGCAGCGCGGCAACGTCGTGCAGTTCTATGGTGATGCCCCGCGCAGAACATTCGCCTGTGTATCCGTTCCCAGAGGGAGTATATGCAATGGTGCGTGTTTGACCATCATATGTATACGTTAGTTCAGTGGCTCTATAAGCACCAGACATGTATTCTTCTGTAATGCCATCGTCTTCATATAAAGTAAAGCTGTCTGTCAGGTGCGCTTTCCCTGCAAAAATTTTAATTATCAGATGGGAAAGGGGCGCTGTAGTCATACGATTGGTGTAGGGCTGCATGGGAAGCGGTTTTCCGGCTTTTACAAACAGAGGGAAGGTATACAAATCATTTTCCATTTGAATGATCTGCCCGCCTGCGTACTGCTTTTCCGTAAAATAATCATACCAGATACCATCGGGAAGATAAACCTGAGACGATGCGGTACAGTTCGCTCCGCTGCCCGGTCGGGTGATGGGAGCGGCGACCATAGCGCTTCCCAGATAATATGTACCGGGATGGGCATAAGCCGCTTTGTTTTCACTGTCAAAGTAATACAGTGGGCGCAGCATGGGAATGCTGTCCTGGTAACTTTCATATGCGGTAGAATATAGATATGGAATGAGCATGGAACGCAGATGAAACATGTCCCGCATTGCGGAGCAGTACGGCTCGCCCCATGTCCATGGTCTGCGGTCGATTTTTTCGTCACCGCAAACGTGCAGACGCAGCGCGGCGGAGGTAATGCCGAACTGAACCCACCGCACATAAAGTTCCGATTGCTTTTCCGGGCTGCGGTCTTCAAATCCGCCGATGTCGTGACTCCACCAGAAGCAGCCCACATTGCCTGCACTGACGGTCATTTGAATTTCAAAAGCAAGAGTGTCCCAAGTGGAAACGGCGTCTCCCGAGAAAAACGCCGGATGCTTGTGGTCTCCGAATCCGCCCCAACGGGAAAAGGACATTCCGCGCAGACCGTTTTTTCTGGAATGCTGATAATACAAATAGTTGAGCCAGGGCAGATGTGTGAGTCCGTCCAGCCCGTTTACGGTGGGATACAGATAATCCTGCTGCCAGTCGAGCCACCAGAAGTCTACGCCCATATTTTCATATTTGGTATGGGTGCTTTCGAAGAAAGCTTCCATATAATCCTTGCTGCCGGCATTAAACCGGTAGTTTGTCACACCGCGGTCTGCGTTTTCCTGCTCCCGCTGGGATTGCCGATTGGGAATCAGGGGGACTTGCTCCGTATAATGCTTTTCATTTAACAGCTTCATAAAAGCAGGATAAGTTTCCTCGTGATCCCGGATTCCGTCTGCGGGATGATCGTTCAGTGTGACAGAGATGCCCCTGCGATGCAGCTCTGTCAGCAGTCCTTCCGGATCCGGAATGTCCCGCCGATTCCAAGTATATCCGGTCCAGCCCAGATTTCCCCCACCGTGACCGTAACCGTACAGGGCCTGGGGATCTCCCTTGGCATGTCCCCAGTCATGGTAATGCCAGTCCATATCCATTACTAAAATATCCAGAGGAAAATCATTGGCGTCATATTCATCTACGATTTGCAGGAACTGTTCTGCAGTGTATCGCCACCAGCGAGAATACCATGATCCCAGCGTGCACTTGCGTGGCAGCGCCATTTTGCCGGATACAGCCGCCAGATCCTGCAATGCGGCAGGATAATCATGCCCGTATGCAAACAGATACAGGTCGTACAAATGGTCTGGATTTCGCTTTTGCAGCCAGCCGTCTGCAAAAGCGGGCGTTCCTGTGTCGTCCACCACGTACCATCCGTCCAGAGAAAGAAGCCCCTCCGGAAGCGGGCGAAATCCGTCTATGCCGTCCAGAGTGGATAGAGTGCCCCCCAGATTGTTTTGGTTTATATCGCCGAATTTCCAAGTGGTTTCCACATTGCCGGTATGGATCTTGGCAGACAGATTTTCCGGAGAAAAGGGTGCGTTTCCGCGGTAGGTTAGTGTAAATTTGGGTGTGGAAATGGTGACGCTGTTCGTATCCTGCGCGAAACTTGCGTTTGCATTGCCCGGTGTGCGAACAGCAAAGAGCGTTTCGCCGTATGCGAAGGATGCATTATTTGTATATTCCATACGGACAACGCCGTCTGTGATTACAGTGAAGCGAGCGTTGCCCGCGATCCATTGATTCATAATCATTCGCATGCTTTCCTGCGTGAAAAAGGGGATTTACGATTTTGCTATCGTATGGATCACGCTGATTTTTGTTTCATGATACAAGAAACAGGGGAGAAAGTCAATTGATTTTTTGGAAAAAGATAGTGTGCAGTATAAAACTACAAAAAGCCCCGTGTGAGAACCCGCTGCGTGGCTTCATAAGGGACTGTCGATGTCGCACCAAAAAAAGGTTCCCGGCAAAGGAAACTCCCGCGGAGCGGGTGAGGGACTGTTTAAGAAATGCTATCGATTTGCAGTGCAACTAGAATGATAGCAGGGACAATTCCTCCGTCGCGCCAGCAGCGCGCCACCTCCTTTTGCACAAAGGAGGCTTGACCTTAAATGAAAGCCTCGCTCAGCAAAGAGAACTGACGCTTAATTCATAAAGGCCCTCCCCAATAAAGGGAGCTGGCTCCGCGTTGCGGAGACTGAGGGATTGTTAAGCTATACTGCCGATTTGCAGATTATCTAAAAGATCCCATATAAACAATCCCCCGCCCGCTTACGCGGGTGCCTCCTTTGCACAAGGGGGGCTTTAACATCCTGAGATAAAGTCTGTCTTTGCTGAGAAGACCTTTTGTACATCAATTTTATTATTCATCTCCGAATCGAAACCGTTTTTTTGATGGAAGTATATCACCAGTATACATATATTCCTCCGCACCTCCGGTGCAGAAAACAGAACCAGCTGCAAGGTTGGATGCATCTGCATCCTTTTTATATAAAGGGCCGTGGGAACCGAACCATATCACTCGGGCAGGCTCTGTCTTGAATTCATCCAGCGAAAAAGCTTCTGCATATGCAGCGCCCAGATATACCATCCGTTCTCCGTTTGCTGTAATATCCACTCTGACAATCGGTTGAACCGAACGCTCTAAAAATCCGTTTTGATAGGTAGTTACCTGTGTATTTCCAAAGGACAGCGTTTCTCCCGGTGTATACGTAACGATTTTGATCCCTGACGCTGCTGCCTTTTCACATATTTGATAGCAGATTTCTGTGTCCTCATTCGGAATCCAGATTTGCCGCACTCTTTGCTGATTCCAAAGTTTCTCCAAAGATAGAATGTGCTTTTTGTGGGGATGTGTCAGCATAACTGCTTCAATCTCTGTGGAGTAGCACTTTTTGGAGGCGGCTATCCCTTGCCGCAAATTAGAAAATCCGCCCGCTGAATTGTCAATCAGCAGAGTGTCCTCGCCGCTGGTGATAACAATTGCATCGTTTTTCTCTGCCCGTGTGGCCGTTACGTCATTGCTGACCATTGCCGCCGTTGTCTGATCTGCATGCAGTGTGCGCCAGCCGGCGATGCTTCCGATCAGTACCAACACCGCCGCTGTTGTACTGATTATAGGTAGGAGCCGTTTTCCACGATCTGCACAGAATGCCCAGAGAATAAAACAGAATATTGCAATAGTAAGTATCGGTGCAAATGGATACAGCAGAGATGCACAAATTCCCCGCAGTTCGGACAGCTTTCCTGCCAGTGCAATGGTTATATCCAGGATCAATCGTACCGCCGGCAGCAGTATCCCAGTGAACAGCGGCGACGGAGAGATCAATAATAAAATGGGAAGCATCCAGAGCAGGACTGTTGCCAAAGGAGTGAACACAACGCAGGAGAGAGGGGCAAGCAGGGAAAACTGTCCGAAAAGCAGACAGGTCAGCGGCAGCATGAACAGCACTACGCAGACGGAAAGCAAGAAAAAATTGCCGAGAGACCGCAGCTGTTTTAAAATCAGACCGCCAAGCCCTTTGCGGGTCTTCTTTTCCGGCGCAAGCACTGGTGTTTTTGCCGCCCGATTATATAAGAGCACTGCCAGCACGCCCCAAAAAGATAAAAGCAAGCTAACGTCCCGGCTGGCACCGGGACTGCATAGGAGAATGGTGCAGACAGCAATGCCCAAATTGGTGAAGCTGTCGCTGCTTTTCCCTAAAATTTTTAAAAACATACAGATCAGCAGCATAATCCCTGCCCGTGTTACGGAAGAAGAAAAGCCGGAAATTGTCATATACAGCAGTGCTGCGGTGACGGAAAATCCGATTCCCCACCGCCTGCCGATCCGCTTTCCGATTGCACCGGCAAATCCTGTAACAACGGTCAGATGCATGCCGCTCAACGCCAAAATATGGGAGATTCCGAGACGTGTGAAATCCCGCTTGATATGGTCAGGCAGTACACTTCGGTTTCCTAAGAACAGCGCGGCGGCAAAGCCGCCCGCGTCGTCGCCAAGCAGACGGATAAAGATATTGGAAAAATACTTTTGTACACTTTTACCCCACAGCAAAAGACGAAGAACGGGAGACGGCTGTTTGTCAGTCGCCCGCAGACTGTTCTCTGTTGCTTCTGCTTGGATTCCTTTAGAGCGGGAATAGTTGCGTTGTTCTATATCGTCTGTTTGCTGCCCGCCAAGCTTTTCAAAAGTGATGTTTCCGCGAATACCGCAGCCGAATTCCAATATGCTGTCTGCCTCCAGACTGATTTGAAATGCTTCCTTTTCTCCGTCTACAGTGTCAATATGTACCGTATAATATCCGCCATAGGATCCGCTCCATATTACGTCTGTTACAATGCCTGTGACAGATGCTTCTTTTCCGGCAAAACTGTCATAGTATTCCTGTTGCAGTTCTTCTTTCCAGGTAAGCCATCCGGCTGCGCTGCATCCGATCAGCAGCGCAAGAATAAACGGGAACCAGGAGCCAATTGTTTTTGCTCCTGACTCCCGTTTTGTTTTTGTTTTGCGGTGCGCAGTTCTGCCCAGACAAAGCTGCAGGATCAATATGCCTGCTGCCAGAAAAAACAGAATGCCTGCACTCAGTCGGATTTTTGTGCCGAATACGCTGCGCGACAGGAGCGTATTGAGGATCCACGCTCCCAGATACATACCAAGACATCCGCCAAATAAAGGCCGCAGTCGTATTTCTTTCCTGATCATGTCGGCGTGTCACGGCTGTCAGTGGTGAAAAAGGTCGGATCTGCCAGATCCTCTAACGTGATATTACTTAAATAATCACTAACGATTTTGTCGAGGTTTTCCACAGGGGAAGTGTTTTGCATGCACTGGATCTGTTGCATGCGCCATCGCCGCACTCCGGACAGGATGCTGCTGCCATTGAACCCTCCGTATACTGCAGTATGCTGCCGACAGTATATTCCGATGCATTTTTTGTCAGCCGATATCCGCCGCCTCTTCCGCGCAGCGCGTCCACAAATCCGGCGCGGCTGAGAATCGCCAGGATGCTTTCCAGATATTTCAGAGAAATATCTTCTTTTTTCGCAATGTCCCGCAGGGGAACATAATTCGCAGTTTTTTCTTCTGCAAGAGACAGCATTACCCGTAGTGCATAACGGCCTTTTGTAGAAACGATCATTTGTCAACCTTCCTTAATTTAGTGTCTGTGCATATAACATAATACAACATTTTTCGTCAAATTACAAGATATCGCTGGAAAATGGAATTTTATCGTACAATTTCTGGAAAAAAGAAAAAGATTGACAGCATTTGCTTCATTATGTACAATACTATTATGAGGATCTGCTGATGAATCGTTGCATGGCGGGCTGAATTGAAGGATCCGAATTGGAGGCGTCATATGAAAAGAAATATGAAAATAACTGCATTTTTGATGACAGTGCTGGTGCTGTCCTGCATGACGGCAGGCTGCGCACAGCCGCTGCTGCGTTCTGCCAACACGGAAACTGCACAGCAAACAACGTATGCAGATGCGATGGATTCGTCTCCCGTTCAGACGGATACGCCTGTTACCACGGATTTGCCCGAAACAACGGTACCTGAAACGCTGCCGCCCGAAACGACAGCGCCTGCCCCATTGCAAACAATGGAAGTCACCGGCGGCGGAAATATTGACCTGTCGCCAAAAGGAGACAATCATGACGGCTCCACTGGGACATATGCACCGTCAGCTTTGATGTATCATTTGATTTTGGAACAGCCGTATACGGAGCTTACCAATTTGTTTGTACGTCCGACTGAGTTTGAGGATCATCTGCAGAAGCTTTGCGCGGCGGACTGTATATTTTTGTTTGCAGACGAATATGCTCTGACGGAAAAGAAAAGCATTATTCTTACGTTTGACGACGGGTATGAAGATAATTATACTCAGATGTTTCCCATATTGAAGAAATACGGTGCAAAGGCGACCGTATTTATGATCACATCTAAGATCAACATGCCCGGGTATTTAACAGAGGATATGATTCGTGAAATGGCGGCGAGCGGTCTTGTTCGATTCGAATCCCATACCCATACCCATCCGTCCCTAACTTCGCTGTCGGCGGAGGATTTGGCGTGGCAGTTTGCACAGTCCGGAGAGATTTTATATAATTTGACGGGCAGGTACCCCCAAGCGATTTGCTATCCCGGCGGAACGGTCAATGATTTTGTAATCGGGGAGGCGGCGAAATGCTATCGGTTTGGTTATACAACTCATAACAGCGCAGATACTTCCGGATGCGATCCTCTGGCGCTTTCCCGTGTACGGGTTTCCAGAGGAATGAGCGGTAATGCCGTGCTGTCCCGCCTAGGATGGGGATGAATTTGAATGAGCATAAAAAGGCTCCCCCCTAGCAAAGGGAGCTGTCACAGCAAAGCTGTGACTGAGGGATTGTCCCAAAAAATACTGTCGATTTGCAAATTATCCAAAATAAAAGCAAAAAACAATCCCACCGACACGGCTTACGCCGCGCCACCTCCCTTTGCACAAGGGAGGCTTAGGTTGGTGCAGACAATCCCTTTGCCGGGGAGCCTTTTCCGTTTTGCGTACTCTGTGCCACTTCCTTTTACTGGGAGGAGGTGCAAGTCTGTGCTTCTCCTCTTGCTGGTAGCTTTAACTATATAAATTAAGTGCATTTTAACGAATTGTGCAAAATGTACACATGGAAAAAATATTTCTAAATTTATGTGAAAATGTAACAAAAATTGCATGCATCAATGTACGTTTACGACAATTTTACAATTTCATCACATTCTTTGAAATTGTTAGTATTATAAACATTATTTTGGATGCAATGCTGTATTTTGTGATTGAACTGTGAAAAAATGCTTTATATATAACCATAATGTTAATTATACTAACATTGTTTTTTGGATTCTAAAAGGGAAAATTTGGCTTAATTTGCCGAACGGAAAAAAAGGAAAGTTTCGGAAAAACAGAAGCTGCATTTTGCCCGATTCTTCTCGTCTTTGCAGCGGCATATTATTATGTAGCAACTTGACATAGAATCAGGCTTGTGGTATCATATATTGTATACAAATGGGGCAAAAGGCGATTTTTTGTCCCGGTGGTTTGTCGCGGCTTGATATAAATGAGGGCTTCGGCAACGGGTATAGCTGTGCTTGCAGCTTGTTCAGCCTTGGCAGTATCGAATGCCGCAGGCAACACTTTCAGGAGGAATTTATATGAAAACAGGAAGGGCCAAAAAGCTTCTGGCGTTCTCTCTGGGCGCGTTGATGCTGATTGGATCTGTAACGCCGGTGTTTGCTGCAAATACTGACGATACAGAGGATGGCGGCAAGAATGCCTCCACAGGAGTAACGCTCCAGGAGTATCAGGATGATTTGAAGCTTCTGACTTACGAGGAGTATAAAACAAGATACGGATACGAGGATGCGGAGCGCAGCGGCGAGGAGTTTACCGTTGACGCCCGGGACTACTTTGAGGCGTCGGAATCTGCTGAAGTGGAGAAGACTACTTGGGAGGGAAGAGACTGCCTGAAAATCAGTGAAAACGGCAGCGTTTCCTGGAAATTTGACGTGCCCGAGTCCGGCTTCTATTCGATCCGACTTACTTACAGCGCTACAGGAGACAGTACAAATGATATAGAACGTCTCTTTGCGCTGAACGGTAGATCTCCGTTTGAGGAAGCGCGTTTTATCCGCTTGAACAAAAACTGGAAATTCCAGTTTGCAGGCGATACCAGAGACGATGCGTTTGTAAAGGATTCTGCGGGCAACGAGCTGAACCCGGATCCGTATATTGATTATGTTTGGGATGAGTATGACGTTGTCGATCCGAACGGTTACTATCTGATTCCGCTTGAGTTCTATCTGGAAGCCGGTGAAAATGTTCTTACGTTGGAAGCGATCCGCGAACCGATGGCGATTGAAAAAATTACATTCTATACATATGAAGAACCTGCTTCTTACGAAGAAGTAAAGAAGGAATATGAGGATAAAGGATACAAAGCGGCAGATACAGAGCCGATTAAACTGGAAGCAGAAATGCCCGATTCAGTATCCGCTTATACAATTTATCCTATATATGACCGTACCTCCGCAGGAACCAGCCCACAGGATCATGCTGTAATACGCAGAAATACAATGGGTGGAGACAAGTGGCTTTCTTCCGGTCAGTGGGTTAAATATAAATTTGAATGTCCCGCTTCCGGTCTGTATGATATCGTACTGCGGTATGAGCAGGCAACTGTGAAAGGTATGTATACCTCCAGAAGTCTGAAAATAAACGGCGAATATCCGTTCCTCGAAGCAAAGTACTGTCAGTTTCCCTATGATTCAAAATGGCAGTCTGCTGCGCTGAACGATGGCGAAACTACCTTCCAGTTCTATTTTGAGGAAGGCGAAACCTATGAGTTGGAATTCGAAGCCACAAAGGGTACGTTTACAGACATTCTGCGGCAGACAGCAGCGGCTATTAACAGTCTGAATGAAGACTATATGGATTTGATCAAACTGACAGGTACAGATCCTGACGTGAACCGCGACTACGGCTTCAGCCGGATTATGCCGGACACGATCAAGGATCTTGGCAGACAGTACAACGTACTGCTGCAGCTGGTTGATTATATTTCAGAAATTAACGGCACCCGTTCAGAAAATGTTTCTACCTTGGAACAGGCTGCACTCGTAATTGAAAAAATGGTTACGGATGAGAAAGAAATCGCTGCGAATCTTCAGAACCTGAAATCCTGGATTTCTTCTTTGGGCACATGGCTGGATGAAGCAAGTAAGCAGTATCTTCAGGTTGATTTTCTTATGATTCAGCCTTCCGGAAGCGAGCTGCCCCGCGGGGATGATTCTGTTTGGTCTTCTTTGGCTTTCGAGTTTAAAAAATTCCTTTCCAGCTTCTTTACGGATTACAACAGCATCGGCGTTGAAAGTGATGAAGTAGTAGAAACAACTACAAATCTGGAGGTTTGGACGTCTAAAGGACGTGACACTGCACAGTTGATGAAAAACCTCATCAATACCGGATTTTCTCAGGATACCGGTATTGGCGCAAATATTAAACTGACCGGTCAGAACGTTGTGCTTCCGTCTATTCTGGCGGGCGTGGGACCGGACATTTGTCTGGACGCCGGCGACATGATCGAAATGGCGCTGCGCGGTGCAATTCTGCCTTTGAATGATTTTGATACCTTTGAAGAAGTTACAAAACGGTTCTCCGACACAGCAATGAATAACATGACGCTGTACGGTAAGGCATACGGTATCCCCTTCCTGCAAGGTTTTGCTGTTATGTTCGTGCGGGATGACGTAATGCAGAGTATGGGGCTGGAAGTTCCGAAAACCTGGGATGAATTAATTGCACTCATTCCTACCTTCCAATTTAATAATATGGACATTGGTTTCCAGGCGGACTACCGAAACTTCATATATCAGCGGGGCGGCAGTTTGTGGGAAGATGAAGGTCTGCGTACTGCCTTTGACTCAGACGAAGCAATAGAGGCTTTTAGCTGGCTTGTGAACCTGTATAGTCAATATGATTTGAACAAAGAATTTGAGGCGGCTAACCGTTTCAAATCCGGTGAAATGCCCATTATTTTATCAGACTATCAGCTGTATAATACACTTCAGATTTTTGCACCGGAAATTGCCAACCTGTGGAGCTTTTATCAGCTTCCCGGTATTCAGGATCCTGAAACCGGAGAAATCAACCGTACCATTGCAACAGAGCCGGACGGCGTGTATATGACCAGAGACTGCCGAAATCCGGAAGCAGCTTGGGATCTTCTGGATTATATCGGATCCAAGGAATATCAGGTGAACTATTCTGAAGAAATGGTTGCCCTTCTCGGTCCTTCTGCAAAACAGCAGCTGGCGAATATAGAAGCCCTGTCAGAGCAGCCTTGGACGGAAAAAGAGTATAAGACACTGGAACAGTGTCTGCGGGATTCTTTCAACGTTCCTGCCTATCCCGGTAACTATTTTGTTGCTCGGTATGCAAACTTTGTAATCAACCGTGGTTATACGGAAGGTGCAGATCCCGGAGAAATGCTGTTTGAATACGCATCTGCAATGAATAAGGAAATTACCCGTAAGCGTAGAGAGTTCAAACTGATGGTAGATGATGAATGGCAGGCAATCCGTGCGTATATGGATTTCGAGGATTTCAGCGAGTGGCGTGAATACTGGAATGAAACATACGATATTACAGATGTGGCAGATAACTCCTGTATGGATTATTCTGACGAGTATGAATATTCCTTCAGAGACTGGATGGATGAACATAACGTGTCTGTGAGAAGTCATGAATCCTGGGAAGCGGATGTCAAAGCAGATAAGACAGACCTCTCCTATAAAGAATGGCTCGAGAAATAAGTACCATATATATTAACAATATAATCCATTGTTTTAAAGGAGACCCGGCGTGCTCCGGCACGTCGGGATCCGCTCAAATCTAAGTTAGGAGAAGCAGACATGGCTAAGAAAGAAAAAGAAGCTGTGGCACGGAGAGATAAAACCAAGCTCCAGTGGACATGGCATCTTATGAAGCAATATAAGATCGGCTACGTTATGATAGCGCCTTATATGATCTTATTTATCCTGATGACAGTCATCCCTGTTCTTGGATCCATATTTGTAAGTTTTACAGACTATAACCTGCTGCAAATGCCCAACTGGGTAGGTCTGGATAACTATATCAATTTGTTCCTGAACGATGAACTGTTTACAACGGCATTGAAATATACATTGATTTTTGCCGTTGCTATAGGACTTGGTTCGTACGTCCTGTCATTTATTGTGGCATGGTTTGTAAACGAACTTTCCCCCAAGGTACGCGCATTCGTAACGCTGATTTTCTATGCGCCGTCTCTTGTAGCAGGCAGTATTTACGTTGTGTTTAACTACGTATTTTCCGGAGACTCCTACGGTTTGATCAACGGTTGGCTGCTGAACTGGGGGCTGATTTCCGATCCGATCCTGTTCTTTGCAGATACAAGGTTTATCCTGCCCACAATCATTGTTGTTTCGTTGTGGATGTCCCTTGGAACTGCATTCCTTTCCTTTGTAGCAGGTTTTCAGGGACTCGACCGCAGTCAGATCGAAGCTGGCGCTGTGGATGGCATCACAAACCGTTGGCAGGAGCTTTGGTATATCACACTGCCGAATCTGAAGCCGCAGTTGATGTTCGGTGCGATTATGTCCATTACCAATTCTTTCGGAGTCGGCGGTATAGTAACACAGCTTTGCCAGGGACTCCCGACCGATTACGTAGGATATACACTGAACCTTCACCTCGGTGAGTATAGTGGTACCCGATGGGAATTTGGATATGGATGCGCGATCTCCATGGTTTTGTTCTTCCTCATGGTGGGAAGCAACATGCTCGTGCAAAAGCTGCTTTCAAAGGTGGGTAAGAGCTGATGAAAAAATTAAGAACAAGAAAGCATCGGGTCGTATTAAACCGTTCTGCGGGGGGAGACTTCGGCGTAACCATTTTCATGCTGCTGCTGGGTGTGGTTATGTTCCTTCCTATGTATTATCTTGTCATTCAGGCACTGAAGCCTTTGGACGAATTGTTTTACTTCCCGCCACGGTTTTATGTAATGCATCCGTCCTTTGACAACTTCTCTTCACTGTTCAATTTGCTGAACACTTCTTGGGTGCCGTTTTCCAGATATCTTTTTAATACAGTATTTATTACTGTATGCGGAACTTTCGGTCACCTGGTACTCTCCTCTCTATGTGCATATGCGCTGTCTCGAATTCCCTTCCCGGGTCATAAGTTTACCTTCCAGGTTGTTCAGAAATCTCTGATGATCGGTTCGGAAGTCAGCGTTTTGCTTTTGTTCGTAATCATTTCCAGAATGGGAATGCTTGATACCTATTGGGCTATTATTGTTCCCGAACTTTCTAAACCGCTTGGCTTGTATTTGATGAAGCAGTTTATTGATTCAAACGTGTCTGTGGAAATTCTGGAAAGCGCCCGGTTGGACGGTGCGGGAGAATTCCGAACCTTCTGGTCAATTGCAATGCCAATGGTAAAACCTGCATGGCTCACTTTGATTATTTACTCTTTCCAGGGACTTTGGAATACAGGACAAAACTTGTATGTATATAGTGAAGAACTGAAAACACTGAACTTTACAATCAACCAGGTTCTGAACGAGGGTATCGTTCGTTCCGGCGCTTCAGCTGCCGCTTCTGTTGTTCTGGTAATTGTGCCGATTATAGTATTTATCGTGTCACAGAGCAAAATTGTCGAGACAATGGGCTCCAGCGGTATGAAAGACTAAGGAGGAAATTATGAAAAAATCAATAAAAGTACTCCTGATACTGATGGCGCTGCTGTGTGTGCTGCCCATTGCAGTTTCCGCAGCAACACCGTATACTACATATACATATTCTTCAACAGGATTTGTGCTGCATTCTCCGGATGCTTACGTGCCGGACGAGGTTGTAGACGCTGCCTATATCGGAAACGATCCTAACGGTAATCCGATCTCTATTGAAGATCCCAGAGACCTTCAGGTGGATGAAGATGGAAATGTGTATATTGTAGACGGAAAGCAAAATGCCATTTTTGTACTGGATCAATATTACAAATATAAGTTTACGATTGATTCTTTTGTAAACGAACAGGGCGTACCTGATACATTTTCCGGAGTGTCCGGCGTATTTGTTACTTCCGATTTTATTTATACCTGTGACTCTGAAAATAACCGAATCGTTATTTTTGACCGGGAAGGAAACTTTGAAAAAACAGTAGGCAAACCGGAAAGTACATTGATTGCAGATAACGCAATTTACCGTCCGGTAGCTGTTGCAGTCGACTCCTATGGCAGAATGTTTGTAGTGTCCTCTACTACCTATGAGGGTATCATCGTAATGGGGGATAATGAGGAATTCTACGGATATATCGGTGCACAGAAAGCAACCCTTTCCGCATGGCAGGCTTTCTGGAGAAAGCTTGGCAAAAATGATGAGGAAACAATCACTTCCACTGAGTACAACAACATCACCATCGATAAAGAAAACTTTCTGTATGTGACAACCTCTTCCATTGATGAGTCTGCACAGCAGAACGCGATTACCGGCAAAAGTACAGCAGGTACATATGCACCGGTCAAAAAGTTGAACGTGTCCGGTACGGATATCATGCGCAGAAACGGGTTTTATCCCCCGTCCGGTGAGGTAAAGGTTTCCAATGAGGAAACCAGCACCATCAAAGGTCCTTCTACAATCATCGATGCAGCAGTCGGACCCGAGGGGACTTGGTCCATCATCGATGAGAAGCGCTCCAAGGTATTTACTTATGATAGCCAAGGCAACCTTCTGTTTGCTTTCGGCGACAGCGGAAACCAGCGCGGTTCTATAGCAAATATTGAAGCTGTTGTATATCAGGGCGATAAAATGCTCCTTTTGGATAAAGCTAATATGAGCTTTACCGTATACAGACGGACTGAGTACGGTGATGTGCTGATTAACGCTTTGAAAAATAAGAATGAGCGTAATTACTCTGAAGAAATCAACGACTGGCGCGAAATTCTCAAGCGGAACAATAACTTTGACGTAGCATATGTAGGTATTGCCGCTGCTTTGTATAGAGAAGGCAACTTTGAAGATGCCATGGACTACTACAAGGCTGCCTATGACCGAAGCGGATATTCTGATTCCTACAGAGAGATCCGTAAGGAATGGATTTCTGATTTCTTCATCGTGATTCCGATTGTGGTCGTAGCTGTTATTATTCTTGTTGTTAAGTTTATGGGATATGCTGCAAGGCGTAACCGCTTTGTGGCAATGAAAGTGGGTCAGAAAAATATCCGGGAAGAACTGTTGTATGCTTTCCACGTGATTGCCCATCCATTTGATGGCTTCTGGGATCTGAAGCATGAAAAACGCGGAAGCGTGCGCAGTGCATTTGTGATTCTGGTTATAACGGTATTGGCGTTCTTCTATCAGACCGTTGGAACCGGCTATATCTTTGGCGGTCAGGATGCGGACACAGCAAATATCTTCATGACACTTATTTCCGTTGTACTGCCGCTGCTTCTGTGGGTTATCGCAAACTGGTGCCTCACCACCTTGTTTGACGGTGAAGGCAGCTTCTCCGATGTGTTCGTAGCAAGTTGTTACGCATTGGTTCCCCTGCCGCTTCTGATTATTCCTACTACATTGATTTCCAATGTGTTGGTGGCAGAAGAAGGAAGCTTCATTTCCATGATCAACGCATTTGCATTCCTTTGGGTAGGCGTGCTGATCTTCTTCGGAATGATGATCACCCATGACTATTCCTTCGGAAAAAGCATAATTATTGCAGCAGTAACAATTCTTGGTATGATCTTTATCATGTTTATAGCAGTGCTGTTCTCAACACTGATCACAAAGATTGTAACCTTTATTTTCAGCATTATAAATGAAATACAATATAGGGTATAGGAAAGGAGGTAACTAAATATGAAAATGAAGAAAATATTATCTGCTTTCCTGTCCCTTGTTACAGTTGTAGGTGCCATCACAGTAACAGGATATACCTCCATGATGGATGCGTCTGCCGCATACGAGGATAAGGTGGACGAAGATGGGAACCCCATCATCAACTATATCTCAAAAGGATACAGTACCGCAAATGCAAAGCTCAAAGATATGGTGCTTGCCAGAGAGCAGGACGGTTATCAGCTGTGGATTGAAGAGTTTACAGGAGAAATTGCTTTTATTGATACTAAAACAGGCGATTCTCTTTTCTCCAATCCCTATGATGTAGCTGCCGGATACAACTGGGCTTCTGCTTCAACAAAGCAAAGACTGCTGTCACAGCTTGCTGTAACATACGAAGAGAACGGCGTGGAAAAAACCATGTATTCTTATACAGAAGCTGCGCTGCGCGGACAGATTCATTTCAAAAACATTAAAAACGGTTTACGTGTAGAATATACCGTAGGTGAATTACAGACAACGCGCCTTGTGCCGCGTATGATTTCAAAAAACCGTTTCGAATCTATGATTTTGGATAATATTCCCGACGGTACATATAAGGACAGACTGCTTTCCTTCTATACGCTTTACGATGCTTTTGATCCTAGCTTGACAGAGACAAATGTGAAGGAAATTCAGGCTGCATTCCCAATTACAAAGCAGTTTGCAGTATATGTATGTGATCCAGGTATCGTTTCTAAAGAACTTCAAAATCTGGAGACGACCATAAAGGCATATTGCCCTACATATACTTTTGAGGAAATGGAGCAGGACCATGCTGACTGTGATTATGTCAGCACAGATAAGGCACCGGCTAATTTCCAAATGGCAATTGAGTATACCTTTACGGAAAACGGTTTAGCGGCACGAATTCCTGCAAATGGTATTCAGTTTGATGAATCCCGCTTCGTTTTGAAATCCATAACGATGCTTCCTTATATGGGATGCGGTAACTCTCAAAATACCGGATATACTTTTATTCCGGACGGCTCTGGCACATTGATCCGTTTTGAGGATGTGTACGGTACAAACTATAATGTTGCCGGTCAGATGTATGGTGCGGATTATGCATACCATAATATTTCCGGACAGCATTCAGAGACAATGCGTATGCCGGTATTCGGCGTAGTGGAGGATAGAAAAGAAGCTGCGGCGGATAATAACGGTCCTAACAGAGGAAATTCTTCTTCAAGCAGCAGTTCCACTACCAAAAGAGGTTACCTTGCCATTATCACAGAAGGCGATTCCATGGCAAACCTTATGAGTGAGCACGGCGGAAAAGTGCACAGCTATAATAATGTGTATGCCAGCTTTAATCCCCGTCCGTCTGATACATACAACCTTGCAGATTCTATTTCTGTAGGAACCAATGCATCATGGACGGTAACAACAGATCGGAAGTATTCCGGATCCTACACCATCAATTATGTGCTTCTTACAGATGACAGTAAGGCCGCCGCAGCAAATATAGATGACTACTATGAGTGTTCATATGTAGGTATGGCTGCTGCATATCGGGATTATCTGGAGCGGAACAATATTATCACAAAGTTGAGTGCAGATGATGTAAAGGATAATGTTCCGCTTTATCTGGAAACCTTCGGTTCTATCAAAACTACGGAAAGAGTGCTTTCATTCCCGGTGACGGTTGATACACCTCTTACTACTTTTGATGATATTGAAACAATTTATAACGAGCTTTCCGAAGAAGGTATTTCCAATATCAATTTCCGTCTTACCGGAAGCTATAACGGCGGCTTGGATAACACATATCCGGCGAAGCTTTCCTGGGTGAAGGAGTTGGGCGGAAAGTCCGGATTCAAGGATCTTTTGAAGAGCGGCAACGAAAACAGTTTTGGAGTTTATCCTGATTTCGACTTTGCATATATGAAAACTTCTGACTGGTTTGACGGCGTTTCAGAAAAACGGGATCTTGTAAAATCCATTGATGACCGCTATATGTCCAAACGGGAATATGATGCGGCAATGCAGAGCTTTGAATCAGATTATGCATTGGCAATTTCTTCTTCCGCATATGAATATTTCTATGAAAAGTTTGATAAGGATTATAGCAAGTATGATCCTAAAGCGATTTCAGTGTCAACCTTGGGAAGTGACTTGAACTCCGACTTTGACAGTGATAAGCCGTACAATCGCGAGGATTCAAAAGCATTTACAACACAAATGCTTGAAAAACTCTCCGAAAAATATGATGTTATGGTAAACGGCGGCAACGCTTATGTTTTGCCTTATGCAGATCATATTTTGGATATTCCTACGGAGTCCAGTAACTACCTGCGTGCGAGTGAATCTGTTCCCTTTGTATCCATGGTGCTGCATGGTTATGTGAATTACACAGGCAGCGCATTGAACATGCAAGGCGATGTGCAGTATTCATTGCTGAAAGCAATTGAAAATGGTGCAAATCTCTATTTTGTTCTGAGCAACCAAAATACAAATGCCCTGAAGGAATCTGATACATACAACAAGTACTACTCTGTTGGTTATGATATCTGGAAGGACGACATGATTAAGTATTATGACATTGTGAATGAAGCACTTGGCGATTTGCAGACCTCTCGGATTGTTGACCATGAATTTTTGGACGCCTTGCGTGTGATTGATGCAGAAGATACAACAACATCTGCAGAAGATGAAGCTGAATCCAAGCGTGCAGAAGATGCAGAGCGTCAAAGACTGCGTGCAGAGTTGGAAGCACAGCGCGGCAGCAGTTCCAGCGGCTATGCTGGCGGCAGTTCCAGCAACCGTCCTTCTTCCAGCAGCACTGCACAAAAATATGAAACAGTCCGCGGATCCGTTGTACGTGTAGAATATGAGAACGGCACAAGCTTTATTATCAACTATAATTCATACGATATTACTGTTGAATACGGCGGCGAAACCCATGAGGTTGAAGCGTTGAATTTCATCAGAATCGACGGATAAGGGAAGGAGGTAAATATGGCTTTACTTAAAAAAACTAAAAGCAGCCAGGAACTCGGCGTTGTAAAGAAAAGAAAACATGGCGCCAGTCTGCAGGCAAAAAAATCAAGAGCAGGTTGGTTGTTTATCGCACCATTTCTCTTTGGCTTCCTTCTGATTTATCTTCCGATTATATTTGATTCTATCAAATATAGTTTCCATGAAATTGACATAATTGCCGGCGGTGGTTTCGAGTTGGTTTGGGTAGGACTTGGAAACTTTCAGAAAGCATTGGACGATGCAAAATTCGTGGAAACATTGATGAACGGTCTGGGTGGATTGATTCTGGAAATTCCTGCAATTCTTCTGTTCTCCCTGTTTATCGCATTGCTTTTGAACCAGAAGATGGCGGGTCGTGCAGCGTTCCGTGCAATTTTCTTCATTCCGGTATTGCTTACTACCGGTTTGATTGCAGATATTGATGCAGGGAATATTTTGGGTGATTACATGGGATCTACCGGAGGAGATATTGAAACCGGAGGCGGATCCGGCGGTGTAGCCGAGATTATATCCGCAACGGATTTGCAAAACCTATTCAACAACATGGTTGTCGGCAGTGAACTTGCTGCTAATGTTACCAAGCTGGTTAACAATATTTTTGATATTGTTAACCGCTCTGGTGTACAGATGCTGATCTTCCTGGCAGGACTTCAGGGAATTTCTCCTGCAATTTACGAATCCTGCGAAATCGAGGGTGCATCCTCTTGGGAGACCTTCTGGAAAATCACCTTGCCGATTATTTCACCGATGATTTTGGTAAATGCAATTTATACAGTTATAGACTCGTTTACATCGGGCAGCAACTCGGTCATGGCATATGTAAATGCTCTGTATAAAACAGGCGGCGACGGAAACGTAATCAGTTCTGCTATGGCATGGATGTACTTCCTGCTTGTTATGTTGGTTGTAGCAGCTGTAGCAGGTATCGTCAGTCTGTTCGTATTCTACCAGAGGAAAGACTAAGAAAGGAGGATTGTGCAAATGACAAACCAGGTTCCAAATGCTCCTAAAATTAAAAGAGAGAGCAAAAATAAAATCCGCGTCGAGTTTGACCGCACACCTCTTCTCGAACGGCTCAGATCTAAGTATCTGTCCCTGTATTTCCTTAAGCGTGTAGCATGGTATTTGTTC
Source organism: Clostridiales bacterium (assembly GCA_011957885.1). Classification (GTDB taxonomy): domain Bacteria; phylum Bacillota; class Clostridia; order Oscillospirales; family CAG-272; genus Avispirillum. The sequence goes on along the minus strand of BLMO01000213.1, from coordinate 8,692 downwards.
CGGTTCCTGCTGCTCCTTGGCGTGTGTTATGTTATTTTGTTTCCGTTTTATTCCAAAATCGCATCTTCTTTCATGAGTCCTGAAGATTTCGTAGATGTAACGGTGCGCTTGGTTCCTAAATATCCGACTTTGGATATTTATAAAGCCATTATTATGGAAAACGGATACCTGTCAGCGTTATTGAATACCTTTGTGCTTGCCGGATCCTGTGCTCTGATTCAGACTTTCGTATGCTGTTTGGTTGGTTACGGATTCGCAAAGTTTAAATTCAAATTTAACAATTTGTTGTTCCTTCTGGTCGTCTTTACGATGATCGTGCCGCATTCTACGTTGCAGTTGTCCATGTTTATGGAATTCCGGTATTTTGATATATTGGGAATTCTGAACCTGTTGGGCGGCGGTGTGGTTGACTGGCTGCGGCTCTTGGAAAATCCCTCGCTGAACCTTCTCAATACATACTGGCCTCTGTGGATTCTGTCCGCAACAGCTCTGGCTTTCAAGAACGGCTTGTATATCTTCCTGATGCGTCAGTTCTTCAAAGGTGTGCCGGATGAGTTGGAGGAATCCGCATATGTGGACGGTGCAGGTGTGTTCCGCACATTTATTCAGATCATCCTGCCGTTGTCTATACCTATGATGATTACCGTGTTCATGTTTGCATTCTCCTGGCAGTGGACGGATAATTTCTATACGGATTTGTTCTATACCACTTCCGGACCTACGCTGATGCCTGATATTGTGGCGGTTCCTACTTCCCTCAATATCACATCCGCTGCGGCAAATATGTACAACTCGGCAATAACTAATACCTGCGGAATTTTGATTCTGCTGCCGCTTCTCTTGATTTATGTTTTCGCACAGAAATACATTATTCAGGGTATCGAGCGTTCCGGTATTACAGGTTAATCAGAATTATAAAAAGCGTCGATTTATCATCGGCGCTTTTTATTTTAATACAATACACAAAAAAACCCACCGGTAAACGGTGGGCTAAAATATTCATTATAGCGTAAAATCAACATCTCTAAGCAGACGTTTTTCCGCTTCCGGGCACCATAAATTGTTATTTGCCTCACAAATATCTGCCAAGTCAGCAAAGAGTGATGCGTGCTCGCCGCCATTTTCTGACACAGTACGGAATTCAGCAATTGCAGTCAACGGCAGGGTTACGTGCGTGTAAATCAGTTTTTTACCACCGGGAATGTTTGGCAAATCAATTGTGGTTTGTGCGTCTGCATTCAGTCCGCCGATGTGGGTAATCATGCAGGAGGGGTTCACCTTCTGCTGCTCCATCAAACGAATGGATTCGATCAAATCCTCATTATTGCCACCAGAAGTGCCTACAATGTGTGTAGCAGCGTAATGCACATTATAGAAATTAAACTTGGCGGAAAATTCCGGATTGGTAGGACCGGCAAAGAAATTCAGACATCCGTCTCTGCCCAGAATTGCATCCGCCATTTCCACTACAGGTGCAACTGGTGCAAATACAAAGACGTCGTCAAATCCATCCTTGCCAGTAAGTTCCCGCATGTATTTAGCGGGCTCATCCATTCCGGCAGTATTGATATATCGCAGGTCTACGCCGTGTTTTTTTGCTTCCTCCGGTGTAATCAGGGAAGCAGCACGGGTAAGCCGTTCATCGTCAATATCAGTAACAACCAGCAGGGAAGGCGCTCTGCCGCCGTGAATAGCATAATCCACTGCACCAAGTCCCATAGGACCGGCACCTGCGAGGATTGCCATTGCACCTCCCTCAATGGTGCCCATACGGTGTTCATATTTTCCGGGAGTTGTGTGATAATTTGCGTGGAAAGCGCCTACAATGCAACTCATCGGTTCGGCCAAACTGCCCCAGTAAAAAGCTTCGCCCTGATATGGCAGCAGACAATCGCATTCCATTACCTCGTTGGGGATAATTACATATGTAGCGCCGCCGCCAATATCGTGATAAGAGTACCCAGGCGCAGCAAGGGAGCCTTTATAGTTGATTGCAGGCTGAATTGCGAAACGGTCTCCCGCCTTGAATTTATCCTGCCACTTCTTGCCAACCTCGATCAGTTCGCCGCAAAATTCATGACCCAAAATAATGGGGGAATCTGCTACATTGTCCGGCACACGCTTGTGTGCGGCTCCTTGCAGTGCTGCTTTGTGAGAGGACATGCAAATACTGTCCGAAATCACTCGTGCCAAAATTTGATCGTCTTGCAACGGAGGAAGCTCGAATTCTTCTGTGCGGATATCGTTCACTCCGTATAATCTAACTGCTTTTGTTTTCATAATAATCTCCATTCAGCCATTTGGCTACACAAATCGTTATTCAATGCACTGATAAATGCAGTACATTACTTATTCTTATCAAACAGGCGGCGCAGACGCAGTGCATTCTCCTGCTTTCGGTCTGTGTGCTCCGTGTCGGTTGCAGGTCTCACACGGGTAACTGTTTGCTTGCCGCCTTGTATCATAACAGTAATTGCTAGCGCGTCTCCCTCACGGATTGTTCCAAGGGAAGCGGCGGAAAAAATGATTTTCTCACTTCCGTCATCCGGGAAGCATACAACCATCCCTTCTTCAACCCGGTCCACAACGCCAATTATTGTTTTTTCCATATCAGTAACGGGGCAAATCGGTGAATCCGACTTTTCTGCGAACCTTTGATAAGGTTTTCATAGCGGCTTTTGCAGCCTCACGGGCGCCATTTGCCATAACTTCTTCCAGATACTTTTTATCAGCAATCAGCCGTGCGTATTCGGCCTGAACTGGCGCCAAAACGCTCGCGCAGGTTTCCCCCACAGCCAGCTTAAAATCGCCATAGCCTTTGCCTGCAAATTCCCGTTCGATTTCTTCAAATGGTTTGCCGGTTAGTGCGCTGTAAATAGACATCAGATTGATAATGCCGTCTTTTCCTTCTGCTGCACGGACAACCGTATCAGAATCCGTGACCGCGCGCTTGAACTTACGAATAATAACATCCTTGGGATCCAGAATGCGCACAGTGGCGTTTTCATTCTCATCGGATTTGCTCATCTTTTTAGTGGGTTCTGCCAAACTCATAATACGGGCAGCAGGGGTCTTACTGATGAATGGTTCGGGAATCACAAACACATCTCCGTAAATGCTGTTGAACCGTCCAGCAATGTCCCGGGTGATTTCCAAATGCTGTTTCTGGTCATCGCCGACAGGGACAAGCTCTGTCTGATACAGGAGTATATCTGCTGCCATCAGTGTAGGGTAGGTGAATAGTCCTGCGTTTACATTGTCGGCATTCTTTTTGCTTTTATCTTTGAACTGTGTCATTCTGGACAACTCACCAAACATGGTATAGCAATCCAGAATCCAACCAAGCTCTGCATGTGCGGACACGTGACTCTGCACATATATAACATTCTTTTCCGGATCCAACCCGCAGGCGATGTACAGCGCCAACGTCTCGTAGGTGCGGCGGCGCAGATCGGCAGGATTTTGCCGTACTGTAATGGCGTGTTCGTCTACCACGCAGTAGTAGCATCGATATTCTTCAGAAAATTTAGGGAAGTTTCGGATTGCCCCAAGATAATTTCCAAGTGTCAGCACACCGGAAGGCTGTACACCGGAAAACACAACTTTTTTATCCTGATACATGATATATGCTCCATTCCTAATATAGAAACACTATAAGTATTTCTAAAACATACTTATTTAATTATATAACTGATTTTGGATAAAGTCAATCTTTAGTTGCATTTTTCTGGATTTGTGGTACTATATACATAAGTAAAAAGCTTAAAGGAGGAAGTCCTATGAAAAAAGTTGTTTGTTTGTTCGCAATTTGCTTGTTGTGTTTGGGATTAGTAAGCTGCAGCATGAAATATGAATATGACGATGCCCGGCTGTATACAGCGGGAAACGGGGAAATGGATCCGGAAACAGTGCATGCTATTGATATAGACTGGATCAGCGGCAATGTGACGGTGAAGGCTTATGATGGAGAGCTGCTGCAGTTTTCTGATAACAGTCCGTATCCCAGCGAAGAAAATCTTCTGCATTATTATTTGGACGGAGATACTTTGAAAATACGGTTTTGCAAAAGTTATAGCTTCCGCCTGTCTAAACCTGAACCGAAGGATTTGGAAGTGTTGGTACCGGAAGCGTATGCAGATCAGATTGCGGAAATCGCTGTAGATACTGTATCTGCAGCAGTGTTTGTGAAGGATATACAGACAGAAGAATTGGACATTGACACAGTATCCGGCGGGATAACGGTAGACGGTGCAGCAAATCGGGCATCTATTGACACCACATCGGGGGACATTGCGCTGTCCGGGGCTTTTCATGAAATAGAAACAGATGCGGTTAGCGGCACGCTTACAGCAATATGCACGGAATGTCCTGCAGCCTTTGAGGGAAACAGCGTTTCCGGCGCTTTTCAAATTACTCTCCCGGAAGGCAGTGAATTCGCCTGTGAATATGATTCTGTATCGGGAAGGATAATCAGTGATTTTGAGGGCGATACAGCTGAAAATGATGTATATAAAGTGGGAGTAGGATCTGCCAAGTTTACCTTTGATACGGTAAGCGGTGATCTGATGCTGTCAAAGATGGGTGATATGTAAATAGGGAGAGATTCGCCCAGATAAAGGAATTTTATGCGTAGCACAAAAAATGAAAGGTCCCCTTTGTTCAAAAGTTCGCTTTGCGAACTCCTGGGGGCATCCCGCGGAGCGGGTGAGGGATTGTCATGCTGTCATTTTGCAGGACTTGTAAATCAAAAGAGTTATATAAACAATCCCTCCGAGCTTTGCTACGCAAAACCCACCTCCCTTTGCACAAGGGAGGCTTTAAATTTGTGGGAGCCTAAGGCGCTCCATCCTTCTTACACAGGGGAGACTTTGAGTTTGTGGGGGTAACGGCGCTTTACACAAAAAAGGCTGTGCTCGTATGAGCACAGCCTTTTTAGGTGTATTTTTATTTTATCAATACATACCGCCCATGCCGCCGGCAGGAGCAGCAGGTGCTTCCGGCTCAGGCTGATTTACTACCAGTGCTTCTGTAGTCAGAACAGTTGCTGCAACAGATGCTGCATTCTGCAATGCGCTCCGGGTAACCTTAGCAGGGTCAACAATGCCGGCTTCGATCATATCGCAGTAGGTTTCGCTGTAAGCGTCGAATCCATAGCCCTTCTTCTCTGCATTCATGATCTTTTCTACAACTACAGAGCCCTCAAATCCAGCATTTTCAGAGATCTGGCGAACAGGAGCTTCCAGTGCTTTTACAACGATCTGTACGCCTGTCTTTTCATCGCCTTCTACAGTTTGGAGAAGCTTTGCAACGTCGGAGATTACGTTCAGATAAGCTGTACCGCCGCCTGCAACGATGCCTTCTTCTACTGCCGCGCGGGTTGCGTTCAATGCGTCCTCAATGCGCAGCTTCTTTTCTTTCATTTCTGTTTCAGTAGCAGCACCAACCTTGATTACAGCTACGCCGCCTGCCAATTTTGCAAGACGCTCCTGAAGCTTTTCACGGTCGAAATCAGAGGTGGTTGTTTCGATTGCACTCTTGATCTGGGTGATTCTGGACTTGATCTCGTCTGCGCTGCCTGCGCCGTCAACGATGATGGTGTTGTCCTTGTTCACTTTAACCTGTCTTGCACGACCGCACTGATCAATAGTAGCATCTTTCAGTTCCAGACCCAGTTCGCCGGAAATTACCTGTCCGCCGGTGAGGATTGCGATATCCTGCAGCATTTCTTTGCGGCGGTCACCGAATCCGGGAGCCTTTACTGCGACGCATACAAAGGTACCGCGGAGTTTGTTGAGTACCAGAGTAGTCAGTGCTTCGCCTTCCACATCTTCTGCAACGATCAGCAGCTTCTTTCCGCTCTGCACGATCTGCTCCAGCAGGGGCAGGATTTCCTGCACGTTGGAGATTTTTTTATCTGTAATCAGGATCAGTGCGTCGTCAATAACGGCTTCCATTTTGTCTGTATCGGTAGCCATGTAGGGAGACAGGTAGCCGCGGTCGAACTGCATACCTTCTACTACTTCACAGTATGTTTCGGCAGACTTGGACTCTTCAACGGTGATTACGCCATCTGCTGTAACTTTTTCCATAGCGTCAGCAATCAATGTACCGATTACTTCATCGCCGGAAGAAACAGTGCCTACTCTGGCGATATCAGAGGAACCGTTTACTTTCTGTGCATTATGGGTCAGTGCTTCAACGGCTTTGTCAACCGCTTTCTGAATACCCTTGCGGATTACCATGGGGTTTGCGCCTGCTGCAACATTTTTCATTCCTTCATGGATGAATGCCTGTGCAAGCAAGGTAGCGGTTGTAGTACCGTCGCCTGCTGCATCATTTGTCTTGGTTGCAACTTCACGAACCAGCTGTGCGCCCATGTTTTCAGAAGCTTCTTCCAGTTCAATTTCCTTTGCAATGGTAACACCGTCATTGGTGATCAGGGGTGCACCGAATTTTTTATCCAAAACCACGTTGCGGCCTTTGGGACCCATGGTGATTTTTACTGTGTTTGCAAGCTTATCAACACCTGCGATCAACGCGTTTCTTGCGTCTGCTCCGTACAAAAGATCTTTAGCCATTTCTTAAATCCTCCTGTTATTACTCTACGATTGCCAGAATATCATTCTGACGAACGATGTTGTATTCAGTGCCGTCACATTTTACTTCGGTGCCGGAATATTTGCCTGTGATTACTTTGTCGCCAACCTTTACGGTCATGATAACTTCTTTGCCGTCAACCATGCCGCCGGGACCGACTGCGATTACTTCAGCAATCTGGGGCTTTTCCTGTGCTGTTCCGGGAAGAATAATACCGGTTTTTGTTGTTTCTTCAGCTTCAACCGCTTTCACAATCACGCGGTCTGCAAGGGGTTTCAGTGTCATAATATTTGCCTCCTATAAGAGTTTATTTTTCAAGCAGGTTTAGCACTCGAGATAATCAAGTGCTAAACTATGTGTATCATTATATCATACGAGAAGAAAAAATCAAGAGGAATATGGAATCTTTACATTTATTTAACAAATAAATTTTTCATCATAATGAATCGAGTGCTAAATATTCCGGTGGGAAAATATGATTTTTTGCAGGGGAATGAAAAATCGGGCATGACAGAGCGCCTGATTGAATATGCATAAATAAGACAAACTGCGGGGGATTGTATGGAAACGATCAATGGATTTCTTTCGGGGATATTGATGCCCGTGCTGCTTATGGGTGCGGGAATATGGTTTGCAGTTCAGCTGCGTTTTTTTTACATTTTGCATCCGATTCGCTTTTGCCGGACGCTTGCAGACGCACATAAGGGCGGCGGAGTGTCTCCGGTGCGTGCTTTAAGTCAGGCGTTGGCGGGAACGCTGGGCGTGGGAAACATGGCGGGGGTTGCCACAGCGATTGTTGCAGGCGGTCCGGGAGCGATTCTTTGGATGTGGATCAGTGCACTGTGCGCCATGAGTGTAAAATATGCGGAGGTCCGCCTCGCAGTGGAGCATCGCCGCGATGGTGACGGCGGATTTTTCGGCGGCGCTATGTATTATATAAAGGATATATTCGGAAAGAAATTGCCTATGCTTGGAGCGGCAGTGGGCGGCGGTTTTGCAGTGTTGTGTATGGTAAATTCCCTTTTAACGGGGAATATCGTACAGATGCACGCAGCGGCATCGGTGTTCCCATGGATGCCTCCGTTGATTTTAGGTGGGATCATTGCGGCGCTGTCTTTTGTGATTGCATGCGGCGGGGCAGGAAGAGTTTCAGAAGTGACTATGGGGTTGATTCCTTTTTTATCCGGCGCATATATGTTGATTTCGGTAGTTATTCTGATACGCAATGGAAGCCGAATTCCAGGAGTGCTGCAGGATATTTTTTCTGCGGGACTGTCGTTTCATGCAGCGGCGGGCGGAGTGACCGGATTTGCAGTCAACAGGGCGATTCGTTTCGGCGTTACCCGGGGGATTTTTTCCAATGAGGCGGGATGCGGAACATCACCGACAGCACATGCGGCGGCAAACACAAAAAGCGCCCATCATCAGGGATGTTTTGGTATTTTTGAGGTGTTTGCCGATACGATTGTCCTTTGTACAATGACAGCTTTGGTCATCCTTTTGTCCGATGGCGTAGGGCGGGGAATGGATGGGATCCCGCTGACGTTGTATGCATACACTTCACTTGCCGGAAAGGGAGCAGGCATTTTTATAGGAATTTCTGTAATTTTATTTGCTTTTGCTACGGTAATCTGTCAGACACAGTACGGCACAGTGGCGATCGGGTATTTTACGCAGAAAAAAACACCGCAGCGATTTTATCTGGTTTTATGTGCGGCAGCAAGTATATTTGGCACAGTAATTTCTGAGGGATTAATGTGGCAGACTGCAGATTTGATTGTATCGCTGATGACGGCACTTAATGTTTGGTGCCTGCTGTGGTGTGCAAAACAGGAAGGAATTTTTATCAGGGATAAGGAGAAGCAGGGATGAGAAGGGAAAAGGTTCTCTTGTGTGTGTGGGGGCACTTTGCAACCTTCTGGGGCATGTCGCGTTAGCACACAGCAAAATAGGCCCCCTTGTGCAAAGGGGGCTCCCTGCGAAGCAGGTGGGGGATTGTTATACTGTCATTTAGGAAAATCTGTAAATCAATGGCACTGCATAAACAATCCCTCCGAGTTTTGCTGCGCAAAACCCACCTCCCTTTGCACAAGGG
>BLMO01000212.1 GCA_011957885.1 Clostridiales bacterium | reverse complement strand
TATCACCGGTATTGATTTGCCCAACGAAGTGACAACCTACTATCACCGTTTTGCGGATTTTTCCACTGTATCCCTGGCTGTATATTCCTTTGGTCAGACTTATAAAACCACACCGCTCCAGCAGCTGACAGCGATTTCGTCTGTGGCAAATGGAGGATATCTGGTAACACCGCATTTGCTCAAAGAAGTTGTGGACAGTGATGGAAAGGTAATCAATTCCTACGAAACGGATGTAAAACGGCAGGTAGTCAGCACAGAAGTGTGCAATACCATTGCTGGGATTCTGGAAGAAGGCGTTTCCACAGACGGCGGTGCAAAAAATGCATACGTCAAAGGATACAAAGTGGCTGCAAAAACAGGTACATCAGAGAAAATTGATCAGAAGGATGCAAGCGGGCAGACATTCCTGCGAATCGGTTCCTGCGTGGCGTTTGCGCCGGCATATGACCCGGAAATTGCAGTAATCATTGTAGTGGATGAGCCTATGGGCGGAAGCGTATACGGTAGTGTAGTTGCTGCACCGTACGTGTCCAATTTTCTGTCTACAATTCTTCCGTATATGGGATACGAACCTCAATATACAGAGGATGAATTGAAATCGGTAGAAATCAGCGTGAAAAACTATGTGGGTGCATCTGCTGCAGAAGCCAGCGGAGATGTGGCGGCAAAAGGACTGAAATGCGAAATTGTCGGAACAGGAAATACTGTCACCGGTCAGGTTCCGGCGGCAGGCAGCACATTGTCTAAAGACAGCGGACGCGTGATCCTGTATACGGATGATGCGGAAGTGAAAAATACGGTAGAGGTGCCGAATGTGGTTGGCAAAACTGCAGAGGCGGCCAACCGTATGCTGATTAACGCAGGGTTGAATGTCAGCGTTAAGGGCGCATCGCACAGTAATGAATCTACTGTGGCGGCACAGACAATTCCCGAGGGAACTATGGTGCCGACAGGGACAGTGGTAGAAATATCCCTGCGGGATTTAAGTGTAACGGACTAAAAAATATTACGCAGATACAGAAAATCTCCGGAAGTTGAAAGAATAAATCTTCCGGAGGTTTTTATGCATTTGACGAAATTGTTAGAGGGATTGGATTATACTGCATGCGGCGTTTTGCTGGAGCAGGATATAACGGAGCCTGCAACAGACTCCAGAAATGTGCAGCAGGGCGGGATTTTCATTTGCCTGCGCGGCACAAAAAAAGATGGGCACAGATATGCCGGTGAGGCAGTGCTGCGAGGTGCAGCTGCTTGTGTATGCGATACATACATTTCCGGCGTTCCCTGTATATTGGTAGAGGATACACGCCATGCTGCAGCGATAATATGGAATAATTTTTACGGAAATCCAGGCGCTGCGCTGCGTCTTGTAGGCATTACGGGAACGAATGGAAAAACGTCAACGCTTTCGTTTTTATCTTCCATTTTAGCTGCGGCTGGAATTCGAACAGGTACAATCGGAACCTTGGGGTGCCGGCTTGCGGGCAAACAGATTCAATGTGAAGGAGCTGAAAATCCGGATGTGCCGGCCGCTATGACAACGCCGGATCCAAGATATTTGTACGGC
>BLMO01000211.1 GCA_011957885.1 Clostridiales bacterium | reverse complement strand
CCAGAGAATGCAGGCGTAGTAACCAAAGAAGCAACCTGTACAGAAGCAGGTGAAATGACCTATTCATGTACGGTATGCGGTGAAGTACTGCGTACAGAAGAAATCGCTAAGCTTGCCCATACAGAGGGTGCAGGTGTAGTAACCAAAGAAGCTACTTGCGCTGAAGAAGGCGAAATGACCTATTCATGTACAGTATGTGGTGAAGTGATTCGCACAGAAAAGATTGAAAAGATTGATCATACTCTGGGCGAATGGGTAATTGAAAAGGAAGCTACTGAAACAGAAGATGGCTTGAGGACACAGAGTTGTACCGTTTGCGGAACCGTTGTAAACAGCGAAGTGATTACTGCAACTGGAAGCGGTGCTGATACAACAGACGATGCAAATAAACCGGATGATTCTTCCAGTACTGACGATACTACAGCAAAATCTCCTGCAGATTCTACAACGGCTTCCGGAACCAATGGAATAAAGAATCCTCCTAAGACCGGCGACTACATGGTTTATATCATTATTGTTGCTGCTGTAGCTGTAGTAGGATGTGTGGCAGTGATCGTTATCAGAAAAAAGAAAGCTTCTGATAAATAATACACTTTAGTAAACTTGAGAGGCTGCTAATAAAGTAAGTAAAGGACGGATCAACAAAGTTGATCCGTCCTTTTATACTAAGCTAATTGTAAATATAAAAACTCCGCGGAAATTCCTGCAGAGTTTTTATGTACATTATTGTTTCGGTGCAAATTTTCCAATAACGGGCAGTTCTTTTGCCTTACCTTGCACAACATTGATGATTCCCACAATAGTCAATGCCAAGGCTGCAAGACCAAGCAAAGAATGTACTGATGTAAGTATTATATTAGGAATTCGAATCCAAGTGAAAACTGTAAAGGTGCCATAGTAAATAACATTAAAAATCGCTTTAAGAATAGCCATAATTACATTTACTGCAAATTCGAAAATAAAGAGAACCATACCTTGCTTAGCATGGAATCGTGCAAATTTGGACTTTTGCGCTGCGAAATAAGGAACTAAGAACAAAAAGCCAAGATAAGACAACACGCTGATTCCTTTATTGCGTTCTATATCCTTTTTATCGAAAGAATTCGTATGATCAGCAACAGAATTTATTTCACTGCTGAAGCTTTTGAATGCATCTTTGCTGGTTCCACTGGAAGCCTTGCCGCCGCAAGATGGGCAATATGTTCCGATTCCTTCAAATTGTGCACCGCACTTTGAACAATATGGCATAAGATCCCTCCTTTATTATGCTTATTCATTTTAACAGATAAAATAAATTCTGTCAATATACCATGGCCAAAGTAAAAGCCCTTGTCAAAATGACAAGGGCTTTTTTGTTATTATTTGTTGATTAAGCTTCTTCAAATTGATCCTTACCCACAGAGCAGAGCGGGCAGGTGAAATCATCGGGAACATCTTCCCATTTTGTTCCGGGAGCTATACCTATGTCGGGTTCTCCTTTTTCTTCATCATATACATAACCGCAAACTGTGCAAACATATTTTTCCATTGCTGTAATCTGCCTTTCTTTGTATTTGTGCTACAGGATTTAGATTTATAATTTATCAGTAGTATAGACAGATTTGAAAAATATATGCGGCTTCTTTGCTTCCTTGCGTTATTCCAGTTTTTTTATAGCTCCAGAATGGCCATGAACGCCAATTCCATTGCTTCGCCGGCAATCATTTTACAGTTATGGGATGCAATATATTGATTAATTTCCGGTTCCATAAATAATAAAACTGCTTTTTTCGGGAATTTATAATTTTAATGTCTTCCCGGCATGAGAACTGCTGCCGGTTCTGTATCGTACTCCGGGATTGGTTATTTCGTTTTTTGCCAGTGCCATTGCAAACGCCTCCTTTGCCCGATTGGCTGATTTAATGCAAATTGGCGATTTGTGTGATAACTTGAATCAGAAATTCATATAGGTTGCCTTTTTATGTCTATTGCATATTTTTGCAGACATCAACCCATTTTACATAGTCTGAAGCAAGTTCTAATTCATCCACCGTTAGCTTGACAGCACTGTTTGAACTTCCGCAGGCGGGATAAATTGTTTTAAACTTTTTCAATGATATATCTAAATATATGGTAACATTTTCATTCACTCCAAAAGGGCAAACCCCGCCAGCTGCATGTCCGATTAACGTTTCGACGCTGTCAAAAGGGATCATTTTTGCTTTTACATGAAATTCAGCTTTAAATTTACTATTGTCTATTTTGCAGTTTCCAGCTGCTACAATGCATACGGGCTGGTCATTCATTAGAAAGGATAATGTTTTTGCGATTTCTTCTTCCTCACAGCCTATTGCATTTGCGGCCTCTTTTACTGTAGCCGAGGAAACGGAAAACTCCATTATTCTGCTGTCTAATCCATATTGCATCAGATGTTCTTTTGCTTTTGCGAACGACATATATATCTCCTTGATATCGAATGTATTGAAAACGAGTTTCTTTCATTATATATGTTTATTCCTTAAAATGCAAGAAAATATTTGACTACATAGAGGTGCGATCAGCAATCCGGCATGGATCAGACAGTATTTCGGCAAATGTATTCTTTCTTTTTTGTGAAAAGAGGTTGACAGAAGCTGCTTTTCTGTGTATAATAAGAAAGCTGATAGGGATGAGAGTCCTATGCAGGTTAAACGGAGAAGTACTCAAGTTGGCCGAAGAGGCGCCCCTGCTAAGGGTGTAGGTCGGGTAACCGGCGCGAGAGTTCGAATCTCTCCTTCTCCGCCATCTGAAGACACCATTGAAATCTGAACCCTCAAGTTCAAACTCAATGGTGTTTTTCTTATAAACCCAATATTTATGCGGCTTTTCGAGGTCGCTTTTTCTTTTCCTCGTCTGGACATGAAAAGGGAAAAGTGGAAATTTCAAAACAAAAAAATAAAAATCAATGTTTTTGAACTCGTTAGTCTATTGTACTATTTTCACACAACCTCTTGTTTTAAGGCATATCCTTCTTCCTTTTGTTTCGGAGTCTTGTATTATAGCTTTTTATGCGGACGCTTTGTCTGGAAAAATATTATATATTTCTCCACTGCGTCACGAAACTTCTTTTCCGATTTGTATTTTGTTCTGTACAGTTCTTCTCTCTTTATAGAAGAAAAGAATGACTCCATAACAGAATTATCATACGGTACATAAGGTCGGGAAAAAGAATGCGTAATATTCAAAGACTTAAATAATCCGCCATCGTTTTGGATGTGTAGTTGAATCCTCTGTCGGTATGAAAAATCAAATCCGTATTCGGTTGTCTTTTTGCATATGCTTGCTGAAAAGTTGACTTAACGAGTTGAGTACTATTCTTCTTT
>BLMO01000210.1 GCA_011957885.1 Clostridiales bacterium | reverse complement strand
GTAAAAATGATATAATTTTTTCCAGAAAGATAAATTTTTGGGAGGCATTATATGAGATCCTTGGGAATGGTGCGGAAGGTAGATGAGTTAGGTCGAATCGTGCTGCCTATCGAAATACGTAGAATGATGGAACTGAATCCGGGAGACGGCGCCGAGATTTTTGTAGAAAAAAATCGGGTTATTTTGCAAAAGTATTCCCCGTCATGCATTTTTTGCGGCGAGGCCGACGACATCATTACATATAAAGACAGAAAAATCTGCAAGGACTGTCTTTTGCAGCTTAAGAAACAGGCATAATACAAATACAGCATCGTATAGTTTCACCTTGATATCTCCCAACGAAATAGGAGTCAGCTTTTCCTTTACACGATGCAAAATAATGCAGCAGAAGGGAACGGATCAGCATATAGTGCTGCCTCCATATTTGCTGAAAAATTGATCGCAAAATAAAAATTCCCCAACCATTGCCCGTCAGAACATGACGGAAATGGTGCGGGGAATTTTTATTTTGTCCCTTTCCCGTCAGAGAATCCGAAAACAAGTGGTTTCGCGATACGATGATTTGACCCCGTTTGCGCTTTGATCAGGATAAAATCAGATCATACTATATATATAGCGGCATGGACGCGGATATGTCTGCTATAGAGGATTTTATTCTGCGGTAAGATGAAAAAGGAAAGGCAAGGTAAAGGGACAATGGACAAAAAACAGATACCGGCGGCAGCCGGACAGACTGTGCGGAGCGCAGTGCGGCGTGTGCGTGAGAAGGTGAAGGGGAGTTCTCCTGCATCTTTGCGGCGGATTCTGACGCCGATAGGGATTTTTATTGCCGGGCTGATGTTTGGCGGTACGGATATTATTGTGGGCGTCTATCCACTGGGAACAGCCCTGCTGTGCGCAGCATCCGGCTGGACGGGAGCGGCGTGCGCTTATGCAGGCGCAGTATTGGGAGCGCTTGGCATACCCGCAGGCGGATTATGGTATGCGGCGGTTCTGACTGCAGTGCTTGCTGTTCGTGTTATAGTGGGTCTTGTAACCAACCGCACACAGCTTGGAGGGGATCGGGCGGCAATATTGCACAGGCTTTTTTATGAAAGCGGGAAAGCTCGGATTGTAACAGCGGCAGCTGCTGCAGTGGCAATCGGATGTATTTCCATACTAAGCGGTTTGAGTTTGTACTATGATGTATTTTCTGCGATTTTTGGAATTGTATTATATCCGCTTTTTTGTGCAGCATTTCAGCTGGCACAAAAACGAACGGTATCCCACGAAATGCGGATTGTCGGTATGTGCGGCGTATTTTATGCAGTGACGCTGGCATTGGATTCCGTATCCATTCCATTTAGTATAGGAATTTTGTTTTCCTATTTTGTGACATTGTATATTACTTACGCAGGCGGTATTACATATGGTATCGTGTGGGGGCTTTTTTGCGGAATGGCGCTGCAGCCGCTGTATGCCCCCATGTATCCTCTTGCAGCATTGTGTACAGGACTGCTGCTCCAAATTTCCCCTGGAGGAGCGGTGCTGATTTCCGGGATGGTAAGTATGAGTTGGGCGCTTGGCGCAGGGGGATTTACTGCGGTTACGGATGTTGCACCGGAACTGGCACTGGTTTGTGCAGTTATGGCGCCGTTGTTGACCTTTCGGGTGTTGCCGGCGAAATTGCCTGCTTTTCTCCTGCCGCCTCAGGAATACGCAGGCGCAGACATAACGATTCGGACAAACAAGCCCCAGCGGCGATATGCCCGAATTTGTCGTTCTTTGGAGTCATTGTCTAAACTGTTATTCAGTGTGTCGGACAAGCTGCGGTGCCCTACTGCGCAGGAAGCATATCAGATTTGCACTGCTGTGCGGGCGCGGTATTGCTGCGGCTGCCCCCATGAAACAACGTGCAGCCGGGATGATATGGAACAGGTCAGTTCCTTTTTCGATAACATGGCGCACCGGCTGTCTACCCATGGCAAGGTCAGTGCGCAGATTGTGCCGGAAAGCTTGGCACGGCGCTGCCACCATATGGATGCAGTTTTAGATGCAGTGAATATGTCTGCTCGGCGCGCTGCCAGTGTCAGTACTGCATCGGAGCGTACAGAACTGTTTGCTTCAGACTATGGGGTGATTGCGGAAATGCTGCGGGAGACAGGAGAATCGGACGCGGAATGGGAACGGGATGAAAAAACGGAGACACTGCTGCACCGGGCGCTGGAACGGCAGGGATTTTCCTATACAGATACATCTGTATACGGTCAGCGGCAGCGGCATGTGTATATGCGCGGTGTGGACTTATCCGATGGGGCAGGTGCGGAAGATATTCGGCTTTGCGCGCAAAGTATATTGGGCGGCAGACTGTCTGTGCCGGAATTTTCACTGGACGGTGCATATGTATCTGCTGCAATGCATTCAGTGCCTATGTTTGGGATCAAAAGCGGCAGGTACAGTTCAGCGGGATTGCGGGATGAAACCAGCGGAGACAGTGTGTGTTCTTTTAAAAACAGTGAAGGGTATTTTTATACGTTGGTGTCAGACGGTATGGGAAGCGGCAGAGATGCGGCGCTGACCAGCGGCATTTCGGCGGCGTTTTTAGAAAAGCTGCTGATCGCAGGATGTCCGATGAAGGGAGCGCTGGAAATGCTCAATTGCTTCATCCGTGGCAGTGAAGGAGAATGCTTTACTACGGTGGATCTTATGGAAGCAGATTTAATTACCGGCAGAGCACGGTTTATTAAAAGCGGCGCAGCGCCTTCTTTTGTGGTGCGGGGAGGGCAGTTATTCCGGCTCCATTCCAAAACAGTTCCGGTAGGGATTATCCGTGCGCTGGACGCCGAAGCGATTTCCTTCGATTTGCAGGAGGGTGATACGGTCATTATGATGAGCGACGGGGTTACAGGAAATTATGAAGATTGCCCGTGGCTGTATGAACTTCTGTGCAGCGGACTCATGCATATGGATTCACCGGCAGCGGCTGCCAGGCTGATTGGGGAGCGTGCGGCACAGACTATGGGAAAGGAGGATGACATTACAGTTTGCGTCATGCAGGTGGAGCGGGCGTAGGACAGATAAAAAGCACAAATGAAAAAGGCCCCCTTGTGCAAAGGGGGCTCTATCGCTAAGTGCTAAGCACACACGTTTAAAAAGCCTCCCCCCAGCAAAAGGAGGTGGCACGGCGCAGCCGTGACGGAGGAATTGTCTATACGATCATTTTAGATAATCAACAAATCGACAATTTACAATCCCTCACCCGCTTCGCGGGAGCTCCCTTTGCACAAGGGAGCCTTATGAAATTTGATGCTCCGCGCCCCCTTTGGAGCCACGGAGTGGATCCTCACAAAGGAGGCTTTTCAAGTGTGTACGCTTAGCAATAGTCCCCTTTGCACAAGGGGGGCTTTTTTGTATATGCAGGCTTACTGATCACTAAGCAGGATCCGGTCTGTTGTAAATTCCTGTTTCTTCTTTTCTGTGTAAAGCTTCAGCAGTCCGTCCATGGTCATATCGTCCCGTTCTTTCCCCTTCAGGGAGAGAATGACCGATCCGCTGTCCATCATGATTGTGCTGTTGCCGGTTACAAGGGCTTGCTTCATGTTATGTGTAATCATCAGTGTGGTCAGATTGCTGCGCTGTACAATCCTGTTGGTGATTTCCATGATTTTTTCCGCAGTCGCCGGATCCAGTGCCGCAGTATGTTCGTCTAAAAGCAGCAGATCCGGCGTAACCAGCGTGCACATTAGCAGTGTTACTACCTGCCGCTGCCCGCCGGACAGCAGCCCGACTTTGGTTTTCATCCGGTCTTCCAGTCCCATATTATATTCCGCAAGCGCTTCCCGGAAGAAGTTCGCCTTCTTTTTGGTGAGCGCCGGCGCAAGGGGACCGCTGTGGGCGCGGGTGTATGCCAGAGCAAGGTTTTCTTCAATAGTCATCCCCGGTGCGGTTCCTTTCATAGGATCCTGAAAGACTCTTCCGATCCGGCGTGCGCGTTTGTGCTCCGGCACATATGTGATATCCCGCCCGCCCAGTCGGATAGATCCCCTGTCCGGCAGATATGTGCCGCAGATGGCATTGAACAGGGTGCTTTTCCCTGCACCGTTTGATCCTATGATTGTGACGAAGTCCCCCCTCTCCAAGGTTAGGTTTACGTCCAGCAGGGCTGTGTGTTCGTTTACCGTTCCCTTGCCAAAGGTTTTGGACAGCCCGCGGATTTCCAGCATTGGTGTTTGTGTATTCATGCCCGGCGTGCCTCCAGTCTGTTTTTCCAAGCGCCAATATATTCTTTTACGGCTGGGATGATCAATGTGATTGCCACAATCACTGCGCACAGCAGCTTCATCAGGTTGGCGCTGTTTTTTCCGAAAAGTTCTGCATCTACTACAAAGGTGACGATCATTTTATAAATAATGGAACCGCAGACTGCCGAGATCAGTCCGACTGTCACGCCGCGTTTCCCTTTGGGAAACAGGGAAAACAGTGCCTCGCCGATAATGACTGCTGCAAGTCCGTAAATCAATGTACCGCTGCTGGAACTGGCATCGGAATAGCCTACATAATGGGCAATCAGTGCGCCGGACAGGGCGATCAGTCCGTTGGATACGCACAGTCCGATGATTTTCGTCCGATCCACATTGATGGAAGATGCCCGAACCATATCCGGATTGTCTCCTGTTGCACGGATGCACATACCAAGATGCGTTTTAAAGAACAGAATCATCAGTGCGATAACGGCTATGCACAGGATGCCTGCAAGCATGGTGCCTGCAAGCTTTTTATCATCTCGGGTAGCATCATCGCCCAGAAAAACATATGCCATTTTAAACAGCGTGTTTCCGCCGATGGACAGGTTGGGACCGCCCCGAACCATGAGATTGATAGAATACAATCCGCTCATGGTGATAATCCCTGCCAGAACCGGATGCACTTTCAACTTTGTTTGCAGCAATCCGGTGGTCAGCCCTGCTGCCAGTCCTGCAAACAGGGCAAGCAGGAGAGAGAGCCGGGGATATCCCGCGGCTGCGGCAACTGCGGCCACGGCATTGCCGAAGCCGAAGGAGCCTTCCGTCGTCAGATCCGGAATATTCAGCACACGCAGGGAGATAAACACACCGAGGGCTAACAGTCCGTATAAAAATCCCTCTTGCAGAGCCGTTACATACAGCATGATTTTTTATCCTTTACTAATTGTATTATTTGTTTTCGTACAGATTGATTGTATATCCCAGTGTATCTGCATCGGGGATCTTGATATCCAGTGCCTCTGCAAGGGCTGCATTGATTGTGCAGTAGTCGATGTCTACTACAATAGCAGGAATGGCTGCGACAGCGGTGCCTTTCAGATACTGGTCAGCCATAGCGGCAGTTTTTTCACCGATTCCCTTATCGTCAATGGCAAGCGTTGCAAAGCAACCGGAAGCAACGGTGGTGGCGGAAGAACAGTATGTGGGGATTTTTTCATCCTTGCAGATTTCGGTAAGTGTGGAAATGCCGGACTGTACGATTGCGTCATTGGGGATGAAGATTACATCTGCACCGTCCGCAATCAGCGCTTCTGTAACGCTGCCTACATCGTCAGAGGTTTCCACTGTTTTTACGGTGTAGTTGATGTCCTTGGAATCCAAATATTCGCAGGCGGAGTTGATGGTGCTGGTTGCATTTGCCTGTGCGGTACAGTAGATCAGACCGAATTTGCTAACGTCCGGTGTGAGGGTGTATGCCAAGTCAATAATCGCAGAGGTGGGGATTGCGTTGGAAGTTCCGGTTGCATTTTTATCCGGAGTTCCCAGTTCGGTAATTACGCCGGCTGCTACAGGATCGGATACTGCACAGAAAAAGTTGGGTGTATCGGATTCCATATTCACAAACGCCTGGGTGGAAGGGGTTGCAATAGTGAACACTGCATTGTAGGAGCCGTCGTCCATAGTTGCGCAGATTGTGGACAGTGCGGTTGCATCGCCCTGTGCGCATTTGTAATCAATGGTGGTGTTTTCATCGGTGTAGCCGGCTTTTTCCAGTCCGGAGATAATACCGTCCCGCATATCTACAAACGCGCCGTTTTCGATTTGGGAGATAATACCGAATTTGTAGGTTTCTTTTTTTGTGTTGTCGGTGCTTTCAGGTGTTTTGCCTGTGTCTGCCGGATCCTTTGTACATCCGCTCATGAGCATGGGCACAGCCAGCAAGATCAGTGCCAAAAGAAGAGAAATAAGTTTTTTCATTGTAAGTCCTCCAAAATGATAAATATTGTATATATTCAGCCGCTGCAGCGGGTTCTGACTTGATTTTATGGGAACCTTCCGTTATACTTTACGTATACGAACAAGGAGGGGTAGCTATGATTCACATGGTTTTTATGAAATTTGAAGAAGGATTTTTCTCTCCTGCTATTTCCCGGGAAATAGCAGATGCATTTCAACGTTTGCAGCAGGCGCTGCCGGATGAGATTGTATCGGTGCAGGTGCTGAAAAACTGTGTTTCCAGGGAGGGAAATATGGACCTTCTCATTCAAATGGAACTGCAAAGCACACAGTCGTTGGAGCGGTATCTGCACCATCCGGTGCATTTGAAAATTGGTGCTGTTATGAATCCGCATATTGTGCAGCGGTGTTCCTTTGACTATGAAGCAGGGGTGTAAAACAATAAGAATCTAACCCGAGCGGATGCCCGGAACCTTGTTACTATTGCAATAAAAAAATCCTGTCCGAAAAGGACAGGATTTGTAACCTGCGGTACCACCTTTTTTGCACGGTAAATCCGTGCCACTTTGCAGAGTGCCGACACACTCCAAGCCTTTAACGCAGGCATACGGTCCGGGTACTGACAAAATTCTGCGTTCTCCATTCCCTCAGCGATCCATTTGCCGGGCGACCTGCCGCAGGGCTTTCACCTTCCCCCACTCTCTGTAGACGTCCACATCGGTTTGATCTTCGCTTCATCAGTTTACTTTTATTGTTGGCAGTATTATAGCGCGGGAAATCAGGTTTGTCAATACTTTGGAAAGAAAAAGTTTTATTTTTTTACATCATTCCTGTCCAACCATACAGCGGATACAGTGAAAACCATTTGGCAACCTCAAAGCCCAGCAGCTTCAGCAGCATGGGAACCGCCAGAACCAGCAGAGCAAAAAATATGGTTTGCGCCTGATTCTTTCGCCATACCGATATTGCCATTGTAAGCAGCGCAGCCAAAATCACCGACAAAATCTGAGAAAAAGTAAAAAGTAGAATAAAACATACAATCGGCATGGGAACGGCAAATCCGCTGAAATGAGGAATATCTCGGATCGCCGCGCTGAGGCTGTGCAGGGGATAGACAGAGGAAATGCAGTATATGCGGCATAGTATGGGAATCAATGTCAGTACTGCCGCCATCAGAGCGCCAATCACTGCTTTGTGCAACAGTATTTTTCGTTTCCCGGCTTTGGTGGCACGGATCAGGAAAAGGGAGCCGGTCTGATATTCCATGGAGATCGCTCCGCTCATGGCAATAACGATTCCAATGGAAAGAATCAGAAAGTGGACAGGAAACACATCCTCCAAAACGCCGAACAGATAGAGATAGCCGGTATCATACACAAAACTGCCGCCATCTGCTTGGATATGCACATACTGCGCCTGCACACGCTGAAAAGCCGGATAAAATGCAAGCGTTATATTCGCCTGGGATTTTAAGGTATCCGCCGTATCGTCACTCAGTTCTCCCGCGCTTACCATTTCGTCAATCTGCTCTATTTTCTGAAGCGCTTCTTCATACCGTGCCTTCTCGGATAAGACAAGCAACTCCTTTTCGTCTGTCAGCTTGCCCTCCAACTCCGCCATGATGCTTTGATAATACTGCTCTCCCGCTGACGGCGTGTAGGTGCGGCCAAGACTCTGATATGCCAGCAGTACCGCAAACAGCAGCAGAATCGGCAGCGCACGGTCTGTTATCAGCAGCTTATAGCTTTCATGCAGAAAGAGATTGGTATGCGGACAAAACGGCAGGGAAACCGGCAGGCGCAGCTTCTTCACTTCAAAACTTTTCATCCGGCAGAACAGCAGCAGACTTCCAATGGCTCCGGCCGTACAGATCAAAAGGATCAGCCCCAGGGACAGGCTTAGTCTGGAAACCGGATACCCGAATAGATTAAAATTCAGATACCCACCGTATAGGTTCTCTGTTTTCATCAGTCCCATCGGACTTAGATATTTACACACGGAAAACATGGAACCTGCCGGAATCAGATAATACAGCAGTGCGCTGATACCGATGATGCCTGCACCCGCCAAGAACGGCAGAACCGCAATGCTGGAACCGACACAGAAAACCGTCAGCACCGTGCCAATACCAAATAATACAAGTGCCTTTGTCAGTACGGAAAGAAGAATATATCCAAATATGCTGATGGACAGGCTGCTTTCCGTATAGGCGGCTATGGACTGTAGGCTGGCACCCGGATCGAACCACCCGGCGCTCATCCCGAAGAAGACGATGCTGACTGTATAGAATAAGACCGTCAATAGAATGCAGTGAATCAGCAGCGCCGTCAGTTTTGCCGCAATGCTATGCAAAACACCGTGCTTAGTGCTGCGGGTAATGTAAAACAGCTTTTTGTCTTTTTCCTCCGTAATCAGGCTGCCCACAAACAGCATCATGCCAAGCACAAGCAAAAGATCAATCCACATTCTTTGCATAGCCGATGTAATCCCTTTTGACGAGGTGAAATGTATATTGCTGTCTGTCAATGCCGCATAATCCGCCGCACTCTTCTGCAAATTGCGTGAGCTGTAGGTATCCTTGGATTGCCCGCCGAAAATGGATATTCCGCCAAGCGTATCCTTATTTTCCTGAATGGAGCGCAGATACTCCCCATATCCGGAAACCTTTTGCTGTTCGCCATAGATTTCCTCGATAAACGCCCGCTCCCGTTCGAGTGAATCGGTAAATTGCAGATAATCACCCGATTGATACAGATCATAATACTTTTCAAATACGCCGGGATGATTTTTAAGTTCCTGCTCTGCCAAAATGTTTCCTATCTCATTTTCAAAGGACTGCATACTAAGAATCTCGCGCACGAAGCACACACCGTCTATGGTTTCCTTCAGCCCGGAAATATACTCTCCTTTTTCCGTTTCGCTTTTTCCGGAAAGCTTTGTCCGAAGCTGTTTATAGGCAGAAAGGGGTGCTGTATTTTCATTCGGCAGATTTGTATACCATAACAGAAACAGATGGATCAGAAGAAGCACGCACATAGCCAAAAGAAAGCTGCGTTTTCTCCATATTTTACTCAGTTCAAAGGGAATCAGCCGCAGCATGTTGCTCCTCCTCTCCGAAAATGTGCATGTACACTTCTTCCAGATCGCGGCTTTCGCCGTATTTACAGCAAAGCGATTCCACCGTATCCCTGTCGATCACATGACCGGAGCGGATCAAGAGAATTTCCTTAGCAATGGGCGCAATATCTGACACCACATGGGTGGAGACAAGAATGATCTTGTCTCCTGCAAGTGTTTGGATTTGCTCCCGAACGCGTACCCGTTCCTTTGGGTCAAGCCCGGCGGTAGGTTCATCCAGCACGATCAGTTTAGGGTCTCCCAAAATCGCCTGGGCGATCAGGATCCGCTGCTTCATACCGCCGGAATAGCCGCCGATGGCTCTGTCTGCCGCCTCCTGCATATTTACATAAGAGAGTACCCGCTCAATCTCGCTGAGCACCTCTTTTTTGGGAATTCCCTTAAGCGCCGCCATATAGGAAAGAAAGCGCCTGCCGGAAAAGCTGTTATACAGCCCCTGCTGCTGGGGCGCATAGCCGATCACGCTGCGAAAACGCTCACCCAGTTCCCGAATATCATCACCATCCCACAAAACATTGCCCTCCGTCGGCTTGATATTGCCGGTGATAATGTTCATCAGCGTGGATTTGCCCGCCCCGTTGGGGCCGAGCAAGCCGTATATCCCGCAGTCCAGTTCCAGGGAAACATCATCCAGCGCGGTTTTATCCTTATATTTTTTTGTTATATGTTTCAGCGTCAGCATATCTCTGCCCCCCCTTTACCGTCCCGGTCCGATCATTTCGATTTTGCGGTAACTGTCTTTTCCTGCAAACAGGTCGTCCTTTGAAATCAGCGCATGCTTGTACCTGTGAATTTCATAAGAGCCGTCTTTGTTGTCCGTAGCGTCATAATCATAGATAAATAACACGTCCGTCGCTGTCTCTCCCCGAAAATCAATCGACCAGCCGTTATACGGAATTGTGAGCGGCGAATGCGTGATTTTCCCCGTTTTCGTATCCACAAAGTACCAGACAGGTTCATCGCCAAGATTCCATCCCCGGCAGCAAAGGGTGTCGCCCAACGTATCCATCATCAGGTTTTGAGGGAGTGTGCATAGCGTCTTTTTTTCTCCCGTTTGGATATCCAATACTTCGATATTCTGATTTTCTTTGGAGGACAGATACAGGCTGTCTCCCAACAGCATTACAGAGCTGTCGTATTTGTTCGATTGCCTTGCGATCTCCTTCGGCTTTCCACCGTCCCGGCTCAAAAGCGCATATACCTTGGAGGAATTATTATATAATTCCTTATACACATCGTCGTTCCATGTTTCATCCCGCGTGATCTCTCTTCCGAAATCGTTGCCGCATAGCAAAAAGTCGTTCTGACAGCAGCCGATGATCTTCCATGAAATATGATCTCCGAAATCCATGGAACAGACTTCACTCAATGAAAGTGAACTGAGATCCAAAAACATCAGCTTGCGCTCGGAAGATGTGGTATAAGTCTGATTGCCGTCTTTATCCGCCGAAAGTTTTTTTGTAATCACATAGATTCCTTTATCATTTCCAATGACCTTATCCTCAAGAGTAAGAGCCGCGTCAAAGGTAAAGATTTTTTCCCGACCGGTGCCGTCAAGATTAGCACGATACAAAACAGCGGGCTGGCTCTCCACCGAGCTGCCGTCTTCGCCAATAGTCATCATCCCTTGGGAGGCGGAACCATCGTTATCATATTCACGGCTCAAAATATAGAGACGATTCCCGAAAACAAAAGGAATGGTGCTGTGCGTCGGAAAATCATCGTAGGAAAATACCGCAGGGCAATCGAGAGAGTCATGCTTGCACCCTGCCGTGCTGCACAGATAGATTTCGCGCCCGGTGGCAAAATCCATATACATGAGATGCTCGCCGTAGTTGCCATCCTGCAGCTTTTTTGTTTCCGTTGTTAGATAGTAATATCCGTTTTCTGTGTTGCAGGCGACATCGCCGTATCGGTTTGATAAAAGCTGTAAATCGCCGCTGCCGGAAGAAGCGTTGTTCTCCGGATTCTGCTGTACTTCAGAATTTTGCTTGGAGTCGGATTTGTCGTCTGTGGGCTGCGTATTTCCCTCACATGCACACAGCGATGAGCAGACAAGCGCAGCTATTATTAAAAAAGCCAAAATTTTTTTCATAGAAAAAGACCTCCCTGTTTTTTCTTACAAGGAGATCTTAACGGATAAAAGTCAAAAATCGGTCAAACCGATAAAAAGATTTTCACGCAGGCGCCGCCGAAGGTATTTGAAAGCTCCAGCTTACCGCCATGCTTTCGACAAAGAATACGGCATATAGAAAGTCCGATTCCCATATGCCCGTCCTTATCGGTGGCAAGTAATTTTTTCTCGCTGCCATTCAGAATTTCCGGAGGGAAACCGCTTCCGTCATCCGTGATAATAACGGTAAGTTTTCGATCCTCCAAAGAAAAGTCAAGCTGTATTTTTTGTTTCGCGTAGCACAGTGCGTTATTTAGAATATTCTCCAAAACACGATACAGCAGGGCAGAGTCAATCTGTATTTCCACTTGCGGCAGGTGGCTCGTTACCTGTAAGTCAATTCCTTTTTGTTTCGATAAAAGGGACAAATCCTCCGCGATATCCGATGCAAATTTTTCTGCGTTTACTGTCTTACGGTCAATCTGTGTTTCCTCCGTCTGATTCAAAAGTCTGACGGATTCGGTATACTGCTCCAGTCGTTTTGCCGCTGCCCCCAGATTCTGTGCAATACGGGTCGTTTTCTCCCTGCTTATTTCACCGTTTTTCAGTCCCTTTTCCAGATACTCGGCGTAGCCCTCGATAATGGCGATAGGATTGCGCAGATCGTGGGCAATGGAAGCCTGCATCAGCCGCCGTTCCTCCAGCATGTTCCACATAGTTTTATTGTTTTCGCAGAGTGCCTTCCGCATATTCTCAAAAGAACAGCATAATTCGCCCATTTCATCCCCGCAGGAATAGGTAAGCTCAAAATCCAGATTTTGTTCTGCAATCTGTTTTGCTGCATCTGCTAACAATGCAAGAGGCCGTTTCAGCTTCTGGCGGTAAAAATACATACCGCACCAAAGAATAGCGGCGAAAGCAAGAACTGCCGGAGCAGCGAACATAATTATACCGCAGCCCTGATAGGCAAGCTTTCTTTTCGGTGATAGAGAAGCTACGCTGGTTTCAATCTTCTCAACAGAATAACGGGTCTGTTTGATGTCCTCCGCTATTGGGATGCCGTCATTTTCTATCATCAAAGAGGGCAGTGAGGAGAGGGCGTCGTCAAAATTCAGAAGATAGGTGCCGCCTACAACAGTCCCGTCGCTCCTGGTTTCCTCCACGGTAAGATATATTGCGTTCGGATCCGGAAGAAGCCAGTGCCGGAAAGCGGCGCAGCCGCTGATAATCAAGGCGGATACAAGTGTTACAGTTCCGACAGAAAGGCAAACCGTCAATATCAGAAAACGGCGCAGGGGCAAATCCTGCCATTTCTTTTTCAGCGTTCCCATTTGTATCCCACACCCCAGACTGTTTCGATATATTCTTCTCCCGTTACCTCGTGGAGCTTTGCGCGGATCTTTCGGATATGTTCCTTGATCACATCTGCACTGCCTTCGGCGTCGTATCCCCATATCCGTTCATAAATCCGCTCCCGGTCGAATACCTGACCGGCGTTTGTCAGAAGAAATGCAATCAGATCAAATTCCTTCTTCGAGACTTCAATTTCCATATCCCTGTAAAAAATGCGGCGCTGAGAAAGATTCACAAGAAGCTCTCCCGACGTCAGCATGGAAACAGAATTACTGCGTGTGCGTTCTTCCCGTCGAAGATGCGCCGCGACTCTTGCCGAAAGCTCTTTTAAGCTGAAAGGCTTGGTGATATAGTCGTCGCCGCCGTACTGCAAGCCGTTGATTTTGTCCTGTTCGGTAATTCTCGCCGTGACAAAAAGAATCGGGCAGGAAACATGCTCTCTTATATTTTTGCAAAGCTCCAAGCCGTCTGTTTCCGGCATATTGATATCCAGTATGATCAGATCGGGATTTTTGGGCAGCAGCTTTAAAGCTTGATCGGCACAGTTTGCGGTATATACTTCATAGCCCTCGTCTCCTAAATGATCCGAGAGCAGTTCGGTGATCATTGCCTCGTCATCCACGACTAATATTTTATGCTTCATATCCACACTCCCTCAAAAGAGAATACCATAGAAAAATCAAAAAAGCGTCAAAAACCAGTTTCAATCCTACGTTTCCATAATTTATTTTTTCGCCTTTTAAGTATACACTGTTATAAAAATTATTTGGCACAGAAGAAAAAAACTTCTGTGCCAAATGTTATCTGTTGTAATCTGCAGTCCTCTCTTTTTTGCTTGTCTTTTATACAGTGCTTACGCCAGGTTGAGCTTCTTCTTCAGGAAATGATTGCACAGGGCGAATCCGCCGGCGGAAAGCGCTAGATAAAATACAGCCGAGAAAATCAGTGTGAAATGTACAAGAGATTCCGGTTGATTGTAAATCATACCAGCCATGATGGCATTGCTTCCTACCGAGGTAAATACGATCATATAAATCAGTACAGTTATAATGGAGACTGCTGTGTTGATCAGATAATAAAATCCGATAGCCGCTAAAACTTTATGTTTTTTTGCAACAACAGCGCCGATTGTGATAGCTGTAAAAATCATAAAGGTAGCAAAAACAATGGATACAAGAATTCCCAGAATACTTTCCAAAGCGATCAACCAATAGGACGCAGTCATTTCGGGAATAAGGTAGTGGAAGAATTCACCGATTTCAGTGAATACTGCCGTGTTCAGCAGAGCGCCCCGGGGTGCTGATCCTATAAGAACATAGAGAAAGACAAAGAAAAGTACAGCCACTGTGGTAATAATCACCCACAAAAGGGTTGACCATGTTTTGGAGAACATATGGGTGGAGGTTTTCACCGGCAGCGTGTGAGTCAAATATCCTTCATCAGAAAAGAAGTGCTTATAATATCGAACAAAAACGATGATAGAGGATATAACTGCAAAGGCAACCAAAATCAGAATGGATCCAAAAATAATCAATCCCAGCACACCGCTAAGCAGTGT
Source organism: Clostridiales bacterium (assembly GCA_011957885.1). GTDB lineage: Bacteria > Bacillota > Clostridia > Oscillospirales > CAG-272 > Avispirillum. Next base: position 1,647 of record BLMO01000210.1, on the reverse strand, counting down.
TGCTGCAAAGGAATTCTGATAGTCGGAGGCAGTGCTCATGAGCCGCATTGCTATACTGCCCATCAGGGTGGTGCCGAGGGTCAGCAGCATCAGGGGCAGCACCAGCTTGGCTGTATATTTCATATCGTAGCGAAATAATTTCCTTAGCATTTGAATACCTCCCGAAACAGTTCGTCAATTCCTTTGCCCAATTCTTCCCGGACATTGTCTGCGGAGTTATACATTACCAATGCGCCATTATGAATGAACATAAATTCGTCCAGCACCTTTTCCACATCAGCAATCAAGTGAGTGGAGATCAGTACGGTGGATTCCTGATTGTAGTTGGACACGATGGTGTTTAATATATAATCCCGTGTGGCGGGATCCACACCACCGATTGGCTCATCTAAAAGATACAATTGCGCTTCTCTGGACATTACCAGCACCAGCTGCACTTTTTCTTTCGTTCCTTTGGAAAGGGCCTTCATTTTTTTGTTTGTGGGAACGCCCAGATCTGCGAGCATTGCCTGTGCCTTGTCTGTATTGAAATCCTCATAAAAATCTTCAAAATACTGGATCGTTTCTTCAACCCGCATGCTGGGGTCAAAGTAAGTGCGTTCCGGCAGATAGGATACAATGCGTTTGGTTTCGATGCCTATTGGCATGCCGCTTACAAACAGTTCTCCGGAAGTGGGTGTGAGCAGTCCGGCAGTCAGCTTAATCAATGTTGTTTTGCCGCTTCCGTTGGGACCGAGCAGACCAATGATTTTCCCTTTGGGCAGTGCAATACTGAAGTTGTTCAGAGCGAGATCGCCCTGACCGTAATTTTTGCACAAATTACGGCATTCAAGAATCGGTAAATTCATCCGATGGTGCCTCCTTTTTCAAAATGTTTGTGTCAGATATATTGCTGTAACAGGATTTTATCAGCGTGGCGGCCTCTTCTGCAGAATACCCCAGTTCAGTCATTTTTTCGGCGAACATCTTTCCAAGCTGCTGCGCGATGGCGCCTTTTGCCTGCGTGATGACTCCGTTGTCTGCTGTAACAAACCGACCGGCTGTGCCTTGAGTGACTACCAGCCCTTCTTCCTCCAAAATTCCAAATGCCCGCTGAATGGTGTTGGGATTGATGGATGCTGTCAGGGCAAATTCACGCACTGAGGGAAGCTTTTCATTTTTGCTGTACCGTCCGCATACAATATCTGAACGGATGCGGTGGGCAGCCTGTAAATATATAGGAATCGTTTGATCGAAAGCCCATGCCATGATACGGCTCCTTTCATGTATTATTGTACTAACACAATGATACAGCACGAAAGCGTATTTGTCAAGAGATTTTTGGGTGAATTTTTTATATTTTTGCAACTTAGAATATGTATGTAAAAAGTCTCCCTTGGATAGGGAGACTTTTTACATGTGTAATTGTATATACTTAAGTTTACTTGCAAGTGCATGTTCCATAAGAATCCAACCACTCGTCTGCTCCGCATGCATACACCCTGTACCTCCGGTGCGGGTGTGTTTCACTTGCATAGATTCCTACCTGCTTACATTCGCCATAGGAATCCAACCATTCATCTGCTCCACATGCATACACCCTGTACCTCCGGTGCGGGTGCGTCTCGCTTACGTAAATCCCTACTTGGTTGCATTCGCCGTAGGAAT
>BLMO01000209.1 GCA_011957885.1 Clostridiales bacterium | reverse complement strand
GACGGGGAATTCTGGGAACGATTGAAAATAACAAACTTATATTGAAGGAAATGCACAGGTTTTCGAACGATCCGGTAGAAACGCCATCCGGATTTTTTTGGGATACCCTGCGGCTGCTTTATGAAATAAAAACCGCTATTGCAAAATGCGGAAGGGAAGGCGGACTGGATTCTATCGGGATTGATACCTGGGGGGTAGACTACGGATATATTGACGCATCCGGAGCGATGCTTTCGCCTTCCTATCAGTACAGGGATCTGCGGACTGCGCCTATGATAGAGGAGGTTTACGGAAAAATCCCCTATGATGCGCTGTATAAAATTACAGGGATCGAATCTATGTCATTCAATACGGTTTTCCAACTGGCAGCCGATTTGAAAAATCGTCCTTGGCTTTCTGAGACAGCAGAAAAGCTTTTGCTCACGCCGGATCTTCTGAATTATTTTTTGACAGGGAAAATGGCTGCGGAATATACAATTGCATCTACCACTGCATTGATGAGTGCCGCTGCAAGGGAATATGATGCAAATGTGCTGGGAACTTTGGGAATTCCGAAAAACTTGTTCCCGGACGTTGTTATGCCGGGAAATATTCTTGGAAGCCTGCATGAAAAAATCGACAGTGATACAGGAAATACTGGCGCATCGGTAGTCAACATTTGCAGTCATGATACCGCAAGCGCTATATTGGCTGTTCCTGCAAAGGGAGAAGATTTTCTGTACATATCCAGCGGTACATGGTCGCTGATGGGAATTGAATCTAATGCTCCGCTGATTACGCCTCTATCTCAGAAGTATAGTTTTACCAATGAGGGCGGTGCATTCGGAAAAATCAATGTAATGAAAAACATTATGGGACTTTGGCTGATCCAGGAGTCCCGTCGGCAGTGGAAACGGGAGGGAAAAGAGTACAGCTTTGACGAAATGTCCGACGCCGCTCTTGCCGCTGCCCCCTTCCGCTCTCTGATTGATCCAGATAATCCCGTATTTTCACCTGCCGGAGATATTCCTGGTCGAATCCAGGAATACTGCCGTGAGACCGGGCAGCCGGTTCCGGAAGATATGGGCGCAGTTGTACGCTGCATTTTTGAAAGTCTTGCACTTCGTTATCGTTGGACAGCGGAAAAACTGGAAGAGCTGTCCGGTAAAAAATATAATACAATCAATATTGTCGGCGGCGGTACAAAAGATACACTGCTTTGCCGCTTCGCCGCAAACGGAACCGGCAGAACAGTCCATGCAGGTCCGATTGAAGCGACCGCAATCGGCAATATCATGATGCAGGCATATGCCGCTGGGGAAGTATCTTCCTGCGAGGAAATAAGGAAAATTGTGCGCAGCTCTTTTGATGTGAAGATTTATGAGCCGGACTTGTCCGAAAGCGCTCAGTGGGAAGAAGCATATACCCGTTTTTGCGCGCTTATTGCCAAGTAATATCAAAGGAACAGCTATGATGCTGTTCCTTTGATATTATACATGAATGCTTTCGGAGGTAATCGGTCATGTTTGATAACTTTCTCTTTAGTGTAAATGTGATTCTGCCGATTTTCTGCATTGTTGCCATTGGATTCTTTCTTGGACGAATCGGTTTTTTGCCGCCCTCCTTTACAGAAATCGCTGAACGGGTGGTTTTTCGTATCGCGCTACCGGTAATGCTGTTTCTGGAGCTTCGCAGTGCGTCCGTATCTTCTATTGATATGCGCCTGATTCTTTTCTGCATAATCTCTGTTACGGCAGTTTTTGTCCTTGTTAGCTTGGGTACACAAATATTTATAAAGAAAGCTTCTGTGCGCGGCGCTTTTGTGCAGGGAAGCTGCCGGTCCAATTTTGCAGTGTTGGGCATTCCGCTGGCGGAAAGTATGTTCGGAGAAGTAGGAGTTCTGTCTATTGCCATGGTAATGCCTTTTGTAATTATCATGTTTAACGCATATTCCGTCATTGTGCTTTCTCATTTCTCGGGCAAAAATGGGAGGCAGTCTTTTGGAAGCGCCCTGCGAGACCGTCTGCAGGAAATTGTTACCAATCCCTTGATTCTTGCGGTTGTTCTTGCAATTCCGTTTCTTATCTGGAACATTCCGCTGCCTGCTTTTGCCGAAAATACACTACAATATATCGGAAATCTGTCTACACCGCTGGCGCTTCTTTGTCTTGGTGCAAACTTCCGGAAAGGCAGCACACGAGGAAGAACTGCTTATGCACTTCTGGCGACTGCAGTAAAGCTTGTTATCCTGCCGGTCTGTGCAGTAGGCGCAGCGCTTTTGCTGGGATTCCGCGGCGTATCTCTCGGAACGATATTTGTGCTTTTCAGCGCGCCTTCGGCTGTCAGCAGCTATATTATGGCAAAAAATATGGATAATGATTCCAGCCTTGCGGCGCAGATTCTTTTGTTGACAACAGCGGGCTGCATGATAACGATTTTTGGAGGGGTATTTATACTGAAAAGCCTATCTTTTATTTGACAAATTCTTGTGCAAGCTGTAGAAATTCATTTTTTAGACAAGAACCGATCAAAAAAACACGGAAATCTGTTTTCATTTTCTTGATTTTATGATATACTGTTTCTGTGCGTTCGCCTCTTTTTGGGGAGGTGAAATATTTTCCTCAATTATTTACTAAGGAATAAAAATAAAAGGACGGTGCAAAATGGAAAGTTTGTATGGTGAACTCGGTGTAATTGGAATGCGCGGATGTGAGGGCTTTGTATCTCAGGTTGACGCTTATTTGCGGGAATGGAGACGGCATGACGATGATCAGGAATTTATTATGCGTGCCGACTGCCCCCGATTCGGATCCGGAGAAGCAAAAGCACTCCTTCATGAATCTGCCCGCGGCCATGACGTGTACATCATTTCCGATTGCTTCAACTACGCAGAAAAATACAAAATGCAGGGCATGATGGTTCCTATGAGTCCGGACGACCATTTTGCTGATCTGAAACGTGTAATTGCGGCAATTGCCGGAAAAGCTTCCCGCATCTCTGTCATTATGCCGATGCTGTATGAAGGTAGGCAGCACAGAAAAGCGTCCCGCGAGTCTTTGGACTGCGCACTGGCGCTGCAGGATCTCGTAAGCATGGGCGTTTCCAATATTATTACCTTTGATGCGCACGATCCCCGCGTGCAGAACGCCATTCCCCTTCACGGTTTTGATAATATCCGTCCTTCTTATCAGATGTTGAAAGCTCTTGTTCGGGCATATCCGGATATCTCTTTGTCCAAAGATGATCTTATGTTCATTTCGCCTGACGAAGGCGCTATGTCCCGAAGTATGTATTATTCTTCTGTCATGGGCGTGGAACTGGGTATGTTCTACAAACGGAGAAATTATTCAATTATTATAGACGGTAAAAACCCCATTGAAGCCCATGAATATCTGGGCAAAAGTGTAGAAGGAAAAGATGTTATCGTTGTAGACGATATGATTTCCTCTGGGGATTCCATTCTGGATGTTTCTGAACAGCTTAAAGAAAAAGGTGCTCGCAGAGTGTTCCTGTTCACTACCTTTGGTCTCTTTGTTTCCGGCCCCGAGGTATTTGATAAAGCATACGAAAAGGGCATTTTCAATAAGGTGTTTACCACCAACCTGATTTATACCAGTCCGGAGATTACCTCCAGAGAATGGTATGAAAGCGTGAATATGTGCAAATATGTGGCATATATTATTGATACCTTGAATCATAACCAGTCTATTTCCTCTCTTCTGGATCCTGTGACACGGATTCATAAAATTATGGATAAGCAGGCGGCCAAAGCTGCGCAGCAGCTTAGTATTACAGAAAAATAAGACTTACGAAAGGATGATGACGGATGCTGACATTCAAAAAACATATATCCGAAATCCTTGAACATACGATTTCCGATCAATTCGGTGCAGATGCGCTGACAGCGCAGGACATTTGCTCCATGCTGGAATATCCCCCGGATACTACGATGGGGGATCTGGCGCTGCCTTGCTTCAAATTAAGTAAGATTCTAAAAATGGCGCCCCCGAAAATTGCAGAATCCTTGTCCGGTGCTTTTGCAGGACATGCGGATCTTTGCAGCGCATGCGTGCAAGGCGGTTATTTGAATATCCGTATTGCACCCCAGTATCTGCTTGCGTCTGTTCTTGCAAAGGTGGAGGCAGACGGCGAGAAATACGGCTCCAGCAATGAAGGAGCAGGGAAAACGGTTCTTTTGGACTATGCTTCTCCCAATATTGCCAAACCCTTTCATATCGGACATTTGGGTACAACCGTTATTGGCCATTCCCTGAAATTGCTGCATGAGTTTGCCGGATACCATTGCGTGGGCATCAACCATTTGGGAGACTGGGGCACCCAGTTCGGCAAACTGATTGTTGCGTATCGGAAATGGGGCAGCAAGGAAGAAATCGAATCCGGCGGCATTGATGCTTTAGTAGAATTGTATGTGAAATTCCATGCTGAAGCGGAGCAGGATGACAGTCTCAATCAGGCGGCGCGGGATGAATTCAAAAAGCTGGAAGAAAACGATGCGGACAATATTGCCCTTTGGAAATGGTTTATTGATATTTCCCTCCGGGAATATGACGTAACCTTCGGTCAGTTGGGAATTACTTTTGACAGCTATGCAGGCGAAAGCTTTTACACGGACAAAATGCCGGAGCAGGTAGAAAAAATGCGGGAGAAAAATCTTCTGAAAATCGATGACGGTGCGTCAATTGTTGACCTTTCCGAATATAATATGCCGCCTTGCCTGATTCTGAAGCGGGACGGAGGAACGCTGTATCCTACCCGGGATATCGCTGCTGCGGTATACAGAAAACGCACCTATGACTTTGACAAATGTATTTACGTTACCTCTGCAGGACAGTGCCTGCATTTTGCCCAGTGGTTTAAAGTGGTGGAATTGATGGGATATGACTGGTATGATCGCCTGGTTCATGTTCCATACGGTACTGTAAGCATCGGCGGTGAAAAGCTGGCGACCCGTACCGGTAACGTGGTTCTTTTGAAAAATCTGTTTGCGCAGGCGATTGATAAGGTGCGTGCGCGTATCGAAGAAAAAAATCCCGGACTTGCAGATAAGGATCAGGTTGCGGAAGCTGTAGGAGTGGGCGCGGTAGTATTCCATTATCTCTACAACAGCCGGATCAAGGATATTAACTTCGTCATGGAAGACGCCCTCAGCTTTGAGGGGAATACTGGACCGTATGCGCAATACACCTATGCGCGGACGTGCAGCCTTTTGGAGAAGGCAGGCGATATTCCTGCCATGGAAGGGAAAATCACTGCCGCGGAAGAAGGAGAGGTTTTGAAAATTCTGTCCAGATTCCCTGAAAAAGTGCAGGCAGCGCTGGCGGAGTACGAACCTTCTGTTATCACCCGGTATGCAATTGAGCTTTGTACCGCATTTAACCGGTTCTATCACAACTGTCCGATTCTTGCTGCTGAAGATCCGGCAGTTCGTGCAACACGGTTGCGGATCACCAAAGCATGCGGTATTGTGATTAAAAATGCGCTGGGACTGATCTGCCTGCGCACACCGGAGAAAATATAAACTTGTCGCGGATCGCGACTGAATGGAGTTAAATTTTATGTCAGGACATAGCAAGTGGAGCAATATTAAAAATAAGAAAGAAAAAACAGACGCACAGCGTGGCAAGATATTTACAAAAATCGGTAAGGAAATTGCAATTGCGGTACGCGCCGGCGGTCCAGATCCCGCATCCAATAATAAGCTGCGGGACGCGATTGCGAAAGCAAAATCCAACAATGTTCCAAACGATAATATTGATCGCGCCATCAAAAAGGCTTCCGGCGCCGACGCTGTCAGCTACGAGGAAATTACCTACGAGGGCTACGGTCCCTCCGGTGTGGCAGTAATTGTTACTACAGCAACAGACAACCGGAACCGTACTGGCGGTGAGGTACGCCATTTCTTTGATAAATACGGCGGAAATCTTGGTCAAAGCGGATGTGTATCCTTTATGTTTGATGATAAAGGCGTTATTATCATTGAGAAAGATGACAGTATTGATGAAGATACATTGATGGAAGCTGCTCTGGAAGCAGGTGCGGCAGATTTTGCAAGCAATGATGACGTGTATGAAATTTATACAGAGGTTTCCGATCTTTCCGCTGTGCAGGAAGCGCTGACTGAAGCAGGATACACGATTCTTTCTGCTGAAATGGATAAAATCCCCCAGAATTATATAGAGCTTACAACAGAAGAAGATATCAAAAACATGAATCTTCTTCTGGAACATCTGGAAGATAACGACGACGTGCAAAACGTATATCACAACTGGGAAAACTGCGACTGATTATTACAGAAGGGAGCGTCCGCTTATGTATGAGATTTCCTTTCCCGGTCTTGGAATTGACGGCTTTACCATTCACAGCGTTGCCTTCACTGTGTTTGGCAAAGATATCATGTGGTACGGCATCCTGATCTGCTTCGGCATGATTCTGGCATATCTGTATGCCCATTCCCGCGCAAAATTTGAAGGAATCAAAACAGACGATCTGCTTGACCTGGGCTTTTTTGTCATTCTTTTTGGCATTGTGGGTGCAAGACTGTACTATGTTCTTTTTGCCCCTACCAGTTATATTGCCAAAGGCGGATCGCTGCTGGAAAATATCTGGAATACAATTGTAAACGTTGTTTCTATCTGGAACGGCGGTCTGGCAATTTTCGGCGGTATCTTGGCAGGTTTTGCAACTGCGATTTTTGTTGCAAAGAAAAAGAAAATCCGGCTTCCTATTCTGCTGGACGTTTTGTCACCCTCTGTAATGATCGGACAAATTGTAGGTCGATGGGGAAATTTCATGAATGCGGAAGCATACGGCAGTGAAACAACTGTCCCATGGCGCATGGGAATCAAACGGATTTCTGCTGGCGGATTGTATACCCAAAGCATTGAAGTGCATCCTACCTTCCTGTATGAATCCCTGTGGAACTTGATTGGATTTACTTTGATTGCGATTTTCTATAAAAAGAAAAAATTTAATGGACAAGTCTTTTATTTTTATATGATTTGGTATGGACTGGGACGTGCTGTAATTGAAGGACTGCGCAGTGACAGCTTGTATATTGCAGGCAACGAACACCTGCGGGTTTCCCAGATTTTAGCCGCACTTGTGTGCATAGCAGGCATTATTCTTATGATTCGCGGCTATGCAAAACTGAAAAAAGCAGCAGGAATCGATGGTACATCTGAAAATGTCCAGGCAATTGGAGCAGCATATATCACCGAACCTTCTGCTCAAAACTCTCTGCCTGAATCAGAAGCAGAAAGCGAAGAATCCAACATACCGGAAGGAGAAACAAAAGATGGCAGCGAAGATCATTGACGGAAAAAAGATTGCTGAACTTACCCGGGCGGATATTGCAGCGCGGGCTGCAAAGCTGGAAGCGCAGTCCGGTGTAAAACCGGGACTTGCAGTAATTATTGTAGGAGATAACCCTGCATCTCAGGTGTATGTCCGCAATAAGAAGAAAGCCTGCGAGCAGGCGGGAATGTATTCTGTTGTTGTCGAAATGCCTGGAGATACCACACAGGAAGCCCTGATGAAGCAAATAGAAGCTCTGAAAACAGATGATAAAATTCATGGGATTTTGGTACAGCTTCCCCTGCCAGCGCATTTGGATGAAGATGCAGTGATTGCAGCCATCCCGCCGGAAAAAGATGTAGACGCATTCCACCCAGTAAACACAGGAAAAATCATGATCGGCGATTATGATTTTCTGCCGTGTACTCCTGCCGGTGTGATGAAACTTCTGGAACACGAGGGAATTGAAATTTCAGGGAAGGAATGTGTAGTCGTCGGCAGAAGCAATATCGTAGGCAAGCCCCAGGCAATGCTTCTTCTGCACGCAAACGGAACGGTTACCGTATGCCATTCCAGAACAAAAAATCTTGCTGACGTTACCCGGCGTGCGGACATTCTTGTAGTTGCAATTGGTAAGGCAAACTTTATTACAGGCGATATGATCAAACCCGGTGCAGTTGTCATTGATGTGGGAATGAATCGGCTGGAGAATAAAAAACTCTGCGGAGATGTAGACTTTGCTTCCTGTAGTGAGGTAGCCGGTGCAATTACCCCTGTACCCGGCGGGGTAGGACCTATGACGATTACCATGCTTCTGGAAAACACTTTGACGGCAGCAAAGAAAGCACTCGGTAAAAATTTGTAAATTCCCTTGACATTTCATATAAAAATATGATATTATATAAAATGCCGCATGGTATGGGTATTGAATAGCAAATTTGCTAACCCGATCCAGCGAGACATAAACGAAAGAGAGGTGCTTTTCGTGTACGCAGTTATCGAAACCGGCGGAAAGCAGTACAAGGTCAGCGAGGGAGACGTAATCTTCGTTGAAAAACTGGCAGCAGAGGAAGGCTCTGACGTAGCATTTGACAAGGTTCTGGTATGTGGAGACGGCAGCAATGTGCAGGTCGGATCCCCCGTTCTGAGCAGTGCAAAAGTAACCGGTAAAGTAGTGAAAAATGGAAAATCCAAGAAGATTACCGTTCTTACCTACAAGCCCAAGAAAAATGAAAAGAGAAAAATGGGACATCGTCAGCCCTACACCAAAGTTGAGATCGTAAAGATCGAAGCGTAAGCGGTCAACGGCATGACCCACATAAAGTTTTTTCGCAGAAACGGATTTTATTTCGGTTTTGAAGAAACCGGTCATACAGGATATGGTGAATCTGGGGACGATGTGCTGTGCGCAGCGCTCTCCGCTATGACAATGCTGATCATCAACACAATCGAAATTTCCTATGCTTCCGATGTGGAGTATGAGGTAAACGAAGGTGCGACTACTATTTCCGTAAAGGCAATGGGTGCGCTGCCGGAGTATTCGGAAGATGAAAAAAAGCAATATGCCATTTCTGGTCTGTTTCAGGGATACTTTTTCCAGCTCAATGATTTGGTGGAAGAATATTACGATTTTTTAGAGGTTGAAGAGGTTGAAGCATAACCGCCTCAATTTTATACGGAGGAAAGAAACATGCTTAGAATCAGTTTGCAGTTTTTTGCACATAAGAAGGGTGTCGGCTCTACCAAAAACGGCAGAGACAGCGAATCCAAGCGCCTTGGCGTCAAGAAATCTGACGGACAGGCTGTAACCGCAGGAAACATTATCATTCGTCAGCGCGGAACACACATTCATCCCGGCAACAATGTTGGCCGCGGCACTGACGATACTTTGTTCGCACTTATCGATGGCAAAGTAAAATTTGAGCATATCGCAGGCGGCAGAAAGCGCGTCAGCGTATATGCAGCTGACTAATTACGCATGAAAACAGAGTGCAATGGCACTCTGTTTTTTATTTTATATTGTGGGTATAAGTGCTATGAATATCAGAATTGCAACAGCAGACGATGCTAAATCCATTCAAAAGATATATGCCCCTTATATTGTGCGCCGTTTTCTATTGCAAACGAATCTCGTTTATGATATTATAAGGTATAAAAATCAGGGGAGGGAGGAAACGCAGTTATGCGTACCAAATTCGGCAGTCTTTTTCTTGTAACAATCCTATTGTTTACCGGATGTGCTTTTCGCTCCACAGATAATGCAGAAACGACTGCACCAGTTGCAAATATAACCTCTGAAGCTGCTTCAGATACAACCGCGCCAGAGCCGGAGGAAGATATAACCCGCACACTTTCCTTTTTGGGATGCGGTGACAATATTATTTATTTCGGCACCTACCGCGATGCGAAAAGCAAAGCCATAGCGGGCGGGAGATCCTATAATTTCGCCCCGATTTATGACAACGTCCGGGAAATGATTTCTGCTGCAGACATCGCTTTTATCAATCAGGAAACGCCGGTTTCCCAAAGCCACGAACCGGATTCCTATCCCACATTCAACAGTCCTGTGGATTTGACCTATGACCTTGCGGACGCAGGATTTGATATTGTAAATCTTGCAAACAATCATATGCTGGATAAAGGCGCACTGGGACTGAAAGAATCTTTTGAAAACTGGAATGCCCGGAACCTGACTGTAATCGGATGCTGGGAGGAACAGGAAAGCGGAAAATATATTACCTATTACGAGAAAAACGGTATCCGCATTGCGTTTCTTTCCTATACCTACGGAACCAATCTGAACGAGGACCCCGCCAAGTACGGCTTGTATGCTTCCTACCTGAAGCAAGCGGATCTGGAAGGAGAAATTGCAGAAGCTAAGGCGAATGCAGACTTTGTGATCGTCAGCGTCCATTGGGGTGAGGAAGGCAGTCTTACGCCAAATCCAGAACAAAAAAGTTACGCGCAGAAAATGGCTGACGCAGGCGCAGATGTAATACTGGGACATCATCCCCATGTATTACAGCCCATTGAAGAAATCCAGCGTGCCGACGGTGGAACGACTTTGTGTGTATATTCCTTAGGCAATTTTGTTCATGAGCAGGATCGCTATATCAATGTTGTAGGCGGTATGGTGACCTTTGATATTACAAAAACAAACGATGATCGGGCGGGGTGGAGCAATGTGGGCTTCACGCCTACCGTTTGTCATTATCCTGGTAACTTTTACGGAAATACAGTATATTTATTAAAGAATTATACAGAAGAGCTGGCAGCGCAGCACGCTGTGCGCTCCTATTATAAAAATTCTATCTCGCTTTCTGCATTGCAGGAACTGGTCACAAATACGATTGACAGCAAATATCTTGCAGATTATTTACAGTAAAACAGCAAAGGAACGGTTTAAAATGCCACAAGAAAATCTGAAAGAACGGTATCAGAATGATATGCAGACTACTGCTGCGCCAAAGCAAATCTTAGAGCAGCCCAAAGTAAAAAAATCTATTGGAAAATATATCGGCAGAGGTGCAGCGGTATTTTTCACATTGCTGCTTTTGGCCGTTTACTCTATTTTTGCACTTTGCTATGTTATTGCGAAAGGTCCCAGCATAACAGCAAGAAATCTTGCGGTCCAGTCTGCATTGCAGGCAAGTGCCACAAAATGGGTTCCCGGACTATTTTTAGATGAAAAAACCATTGCAGAAATTAAAGAAGCTGAGAACAGTGTAGTTCAGGATGTTGTATCAATGGATGATTATATCACTCCGGATGACGCCACTGACGGGGACGATAACACAGATCTATGGGCAGATGCGATTGACGGCATGTTGTACGAAACGGTCAGCGGTTCTACATACAAAGCATATGTGCTTTTGGTAAAGGATCCCACACGGGTATTTGTAGGAACATCTTCGTCAGATTATAAAAACGCAACTGCAGGAATCAATATTTTTGCTGCAGCAGAAAAATATAACGCAATTGCCGGAATCAACGCAGGCGAATTTGCAGACGCAGGCGGTGTTGGTACCGGGTATGCGCCAATTGGGCTTACTTATTCGGGCGGCGAATGTGTTTGGAATGACGGAGCAAAACGAACCTTCATCGGGTTTGACGGGGAAAATCATCTGATTGTTCGAGAATCTATGACCAAAAGCGAAGCAGATGCACTTGGCATACGGGACGCTGTGTCCTTTCAGACAGGGAACACCCTCATCGAAAAGGATGGAGAAAATATCATTTTGTATTACGCGGAAGGAAATACGGGAACAGCGCAGCGAACTGCAATCGGTCAGTGTGCCGATGGCACTGTTATTCTGATTTGTACAGACGGGCGCACTGCCAGCAGCCTCGGCGCAACCCATAATGACATGATTGATCTGATGGTTTCCTATGGCGCGGTGTCTGCCGGTATGCTGGACGGCGGGTCCTCCTCTATGATGTATTATCGGGATTATTATAATAAATACGAAACAGATACAAGTCTTTTAGACAAATATCAGCTGCAGGGGCTGGTAAACAAATATAAGGCTTTTACCACTCCAAGACGGATGCCTACTTTCTTCATGGTGTCCGATGCATCTTGACCGAACGGGAGCAGATATGACACAAAACGAATTTATCTTTGAGGAGCGGCGGAGAATCCCGCTGTTTTGGAAAATATATATCGGTGCAGTGGCGGTATTGCTGGTTCTGATACATGGTGCCTTGTTTTGGCTGAACGGATTTTTAAGGGATTATGAATTTGCCCAGCCAAAGCATGTGGCGCAGGGGGTTTTTGATACCTATTTTTTGAACTTTTCTCCGGAAACCTTTTTGGATTTATGTGATAGCAGTACCACAAAATATGAAACAAGGGAAAATTTAATCGCTTATTTGGATACAATAGTAAAGGATGCTGAAATCACATATCACAGTGTTTCTACAGGTATGGATGATACATTGCAGTATGTCGTTCGTGCCGGGGAAACAAAATTCGCATCTTTTTCCCTTGTGAAGGATACAGGCAGCAAAGGCGGATTTACCCGGTATAAGCAAGGAAGCTTTGCTTTGTATGCTGATGCCAGAACAAAAGTGGATGTAGAAATTCCCACGGGGTATACTTTATATTTAAATGGTGTAGAAGCAGAGCAGGAATATATCGTTGAAGAAGGTATACAAACGCCTTCCTGCGCACATATGCCGGAGGGGGTCAGCGGAACCACAATGGAAAAATACAGGGTGAGCGGCTTTATTCAGCCGCCTGCAATTGAAGTATATAGTCCAGATGGTGAAATTGCCCCGATAGAAGAAGTCAAATCCGGTTCCTATAAGGCGTCTGTCATCCCAGATCAGGGACTTGCTGAACGGTACAGCAAATGGTTCATTGAGGCTGCAACGAAATATGCTGTTTATATGCAGTATGATTCCAAGGTCGCCGCCATGCGGTTCAGCAGCGTTGCACCTTATTTTGATCCGAATTCCAAGCTTTATGAGGACATCCGTACAGTAGAAAACGGATTTGTGATTGAATATGAGCGGTATGAAATTCAGGACGAAAAAGCCTTTGATTTTGTCCGGTATGATGACAACACTTTTTCCTGCCGCGTTACACTTACTCATATTTTGTACCGCCGCGGCATGGATAACTATGTGGACCCAATAGATATTACATTTTATGCCCATGAGACTGACGGAAAAGTTTTGATTTACGACATGGACAGTAATTAAACGCAAGGAGAACTTATGGCACCTTACTTTCCCGATTTTATTCAATCTGCAGACCTTTCTATTTTAGCATGGATTCAGACACATCTTGTTTCGCCCTTTTGCAATGAATTCTTCAAGTTGGTCACACATTTCGGAGACAGCGGAATTTTCTGGATACTCATTGCAGTTATCATGCTTTTTTTCAAAAAAACCAGAAAAACCGGACTTATGATGGGTGCTGCGTTGGTGCTTGGCGTGATTTTTGGAAACGGCATATTGAAAAATCTCTTCCAAAGAGTACGCCCCTTTGACCTGGAAAACGCGCTCGTGCAGATCCCTATTATAGCAAAACCGGGAGACTGGTCTTTTCCATCCGGTCACACCCTGGCTTCCTTTGAGGCTGCTACAGTATTGATGATCCGAGATAAGCGGTTCGGCATTCCTGCATTGATACTTGCTGTTCTGGTTGCATTCTCACGCCTGTATCTGTATGTGCATTTTCCATCAGACGTTATAGCCGGAGCGTTGCTGGGTATACTTTTCGGTTGCCTTGGTGTTTGGATTGTAAACAAAATATGGAAAGCTGTAGAGAAAAATTTGAAAGCTTAACTTTGCATAAAAAACCGCTTGTTTACAAACAAGCGGTTTTTGTTAAATATAGTTATTTAGAAACTACATTTAGCGAGCGTTGTATTCGGGCTCTCTGCTTCTGAAAAGAAGAGATATGCACCAAAGGCCGCCAAGAGCAACCAGTGTATATACAATTCTGCTGACTACTGCTGCGGGACCGCCACAAATCCATGCTACGATGTCAAACTCAAAAAGACCGATGCTGCCCCAGTTCAGAGCGCCAATTATAACAAGAATCAAAGCAATTCTGTCAAGCACCATGAATATCACCATACCTTTCGGAATTATTTGATAACGCCTAAGCGTACTCGCTATTATGATTCCCGCATTCAATAAAATTATTAAGAAATTATGAAAAAATCATATGTAATACTTCACTCATTTGATCCATTACTGTAAATCCGCAGCTTAGCAGTTTTTCTTTTGCCATATGTCCGCCGCTATATAAAACACAATCGCAGCCAAGCTCTTTCGCTGTCTGTGCATCGTGATTCGTATCTCCGATCAGAAGTGCAGTGGATAAATCCATATCCGTTTCTGCCGCAAACTTTTTGGCAACAGAAATTTTTCCGATACCGTATATATCCTCTGCTGTCAAAATCTTCATAAAATAATGTTTCAGCTTCAAATGCCCTAGTATATTATACAACATATTTGTTTCGCAGGCAGATAATATAATCTGCATCATTCCAGCGTTCCTGCACGCTTCCAAAACCTGTTTCACACCCGACACTGCCGTTATTGTCTCCATATCTGCAGCGTATGCATCTACCCATTCCTTTGCGGGAATTTCATAAGGCTCCATATGAAAATCAAAACCAAGACGTGCATAGTATTCCCGCACAGGAAATCCAAATACCTCTTGATAGGCTTGCATATTTTTTATCTGTGGCAGGCCCCGTTTTGCAAGCACGCCATTGATTGCATTTATACTGAGCGTGACATCATCGGCAATGGTTCCGTTAAAATCCCATATTATACATGAATATTTCAAAGTATTCTCCTTGTGATTCTTTAATTTATCTATATTTTAAATAAAAGACAAGCGACAGTCAAGCATACCTTGCATATAATATGGATAAAGCTTTTTGCCGGGAGATTTTTCTTCCAATAATGATATTATTTGTGCCGCCGCTGCCCCGGCGGGATGGAGGTTATTATGGAGCTTCTTTTTATGATTGCTGCCGCCCTGTCTTTTGCGCTTCTCAGCGCACAGCCGGGGCAAAACTTTCCGCCGCCCTTGCCAAAAGAGAAGGAAGCAGAGCTGTTTTTGAAAAAGTTAGAAGGAGACGAGGAAGCGCGCAGTCTTTTAATCGAGCACAACCTGCGTCTTGTCGCACATATTGTGCGTAAATATTATGCAAGCTGGGACTGTCAGGATGATCTGATCTCTGTTGGCACGCTCGGACTGATTAAAGCAGTAGACACGTTTAATATAACCAACGGTGCGCGCTTTGCCACGTATGGATCCAAGTGTATACAAAACGAAATCCTGATGCATTTCCGCTCCAAAAAGAAAACCTCTATGGAAGTATCCATCAATGAAACCATTGATACGGACCGGGACGGGAATCCGCTTACATATATGGATATCATCCGCTGCGAGGACACAATTGCAGACGATTTGGACTTGCGTATGCAGGTAAAAAATGCAATTTATTTTATAAAGCATACGCTGGATCCACGCGAGCGGCAAATTATGATTCTGCGGTATGGACTTGGCGGTGCCAAGCCGCTCACCCAGAGGGAAACGGCGCAGCATCTCGGAATCTCCCGTTCTTATGTGTCCAGAATTGAAAAAGGAGCGCTCCAGCAAATCAACGAATACCTGAAACGCGGGCATCCGTAAAGGAAAATGTGCCAAATCCCTTGACCGCCACCCGAAAGAACAGTATAATAGAATAAGCGGTAAAAAGGGGAGGTGCGTTTATGGTTCAAATTACAGAAGTTGCGGCACATTCCCGCGCCGCAAAGCATGGCATTCAGCCGGGTGATGTTTTACATAGTATTAACGGACATGAGATTCAGGATGTGCTGGATTATCGCTTTTTTTTGGCGGAACAGAAGGTAACACTTTCTCTTACGCGAGGTGGGGATTCATACACTGCATCTATCCGCAAGCAGGAATATGATGATATCGGTCTTTCGTTTGCAACGCCTCTCATGGATAAAAAGCACACCTGTGAAAACAAATGTGTTTTCTGCTTCATTGATCAGAACCCCAAAGGAATGCGGGAAAGCATTTATTTCAAAGATGACGATTCGCGCTTGTCTTTCCTTCATGGGAATTATATCACCATGACGAATTTAAAGCCTCATGATATTCAGCGTATTATTGATATGCATATTTCTCCGGTGAATGTATCTGTTCATACGACCAATCCGCAGCTGCGTGTTCAAATGATGAAAAATAAACACGCAGGGGAGGTTCTTGCGTATCTGAAGATGCTGTCCGATGCAGGCATTTCGATCCGAGGACAGATTGTACTGTGTAAAGGGCTGAATGACGGCGCAGAGCTGGAACGGACTATGAACGATCTTACAGCTTATTATCCAAGCCTCGACAGTGTGTCTGTGGTTCCTGCAGGACTAACGGGACACCGGCAAAACCTTTATCCTCTGGAGCCGTTTACACCGGAGGAATGCGCTGCGGTCATTGCGCAGGTTACCGCTTTTGGAGAGCAGTGCATCCAGAAGTTCGGCGAACGTATCTTTTATCCGGCAGATGAATTTTATGTAAAAAGCAAAACGCCGCTGCCCGAATACGAATTTTGGGGTGAATATACGCAAATTGAAAATGGCGTTGGAATGCTTTCTTCATTTATGTACGAATTTCTATGCGCACTGGATACGCTTACAGAGGAAGAAAAGCAAACCCGCCGGTGTGTTTCCGTAGCAACCGGGGAAGCGGCGGCAGATATGATCCGGGCGCTCGCGGACAGGCTTTGCGAAACATGTCCGAATCTGGAAATACATGTGTATCCCATCAAAAATAACTTTTTTGGCGGGGAAGTGACCGTTACGGGACTGCTTACCGGAAAGGACATTGCAGAGCAGCTGCAGGGCAAGCCGCTTGGGCAGGTTCTGCTTCTTTCAAGAAATGTTCTGCGCAGCGAAGGAGATCTGTTTTTGTGCGGTATGACGCCAAAAGCGCTGTCGGACGCACTTCACATTCCCCTTATATTTAATCAGGATGACGGCGGAGATTTTTTATACAGTGTTTTAGGTATATAAACGTCTCATAAACATAAAGAAAGGCATAATGAATAAAATGGCAAAACCGATCATAGCTATCGTAGGGCGTCCCAATGTGGGAAAGTCCACCTTATTTAATAAGTTAATCGGCGAACGCCGCGCAATTGTTGAAGATACGCCCGGTATCACCCGGGACCGTATTTATGGCGAAACAGAGTGGCGCGGAAAAAAAATGATTGTAATTGATACCGGCGGAATTGAGCCGAAAGCGGACGATACAATTTTGCAAAAAATGCGTCAGCAGGCGCAAATTGCAATCGACACTGCTGATGCAATCATTTTTATGTGCGATATTCGAACCGGGCTTCTGGCAGATGACATGGATATCGCAGTTATGCTCAAAAAAAGCGGAAAACCGGTTATTCCTGCAATCAATAAAGCAGATCGAATCGGTACGGTAGACCCTACCTTTTATGAATTTTACGAACTGGGATTTTCTATGGATCCGATTGCGCTTTCTTCTCTTCACGGCAGCGGCAGCGGCGATTTATTGGATGCGGTTCTGGAAGTTCTTCCACCCTTTGAAGAAGAGGAAACGGAAGACGATGTAATCCGCGTGGCTGTAATCGGTAAGCCAAACGCGGGAAAATCCTCACTGATCAACCGGATTCTTGGGGACGACCGTCTGATTGTATCCGATATTGCCGGCACTACCAGAGACGCAATTGATACACCTTTTGAAAATGCGCTTGGAAAATATGTGATGATTGACACCGCCGGAATCCGCAGACAAAGCAGGGTAGAGGACAGAATCGAAAAATTCAGTGTATTGCGCGCAAAAATGGCTGTGGAACGTGCAGACGTTTGCCTTCTTGTAATTGATGCGCAGGAGGGAGTCACTGAGCAGGATGAAAAAATTGCAGGAATTGCCCATGAAGCAGGTAAAGCCACCATTATTTGCGTCAACAAGTGGGATTTGGTTGAAAAAGACAACAAGACTGTAAATGCATATACAAAAAAAGTATATGATGCACTTTCCTATATGACCTATGCCCCCCTTCTATTTATATCCGCCAAAACAGGGCAGCGCATACCGAAGCTGTTTGAACATATAAATTATGTGAATAACCAAAGTAAAATGCGCATTTCTACCGGTATGCTCAATGATGTGCTTGCTGAAGCTGTAAACCGGGTGCAGCCGCCTACAGACAGGGGCAAACGCTTGAAAATTTATTATATGACCCAGCCTTCCGTAGCGCCGCCGACTTTTATTCTGTTCTGCAACAATGCAGAGCTGTTCCATTTTTCCTATCAGCGGTACATTGAAAATCATCTGCGGCAGACCTTTGGATTTAAGGGAACGCCGATCCGTATTGTTGTACGTCAGCGCGGCGATAAAGAAGATTAACATACCGTTCATTTCATTAAATTCAATTGCCGCCCCGCGGTAGAATGGAGACGCATATGCTGTTTGAATATCTGTCACGACAAAATGTTATTAACGTATATGTACTTACAGTTCTCAGTGTGATTGTATGCATTGTCGTCCCATATTTTCTGGGAAGTCTCAATTTCAGCGTCATCCTTTCGGGAAAGCTGTATAAAGAAGATGTCCGTTCCAAAGGAAGCGGCAACGCCGGATCCACCAATATGCTGCGCAATTACGGTAAAAAAGCGGCTGGACTGACTCTGCTTGGAGATGCCTTGAAAACAGTCGTTTCCTGTTCCTTTGGTATTCTTGTGTACGGTGTTTACGGCGCATATCTTGCGGGACTTTTCTGTATACTGGGACACATGTTTCCAGCTTACTTCAAATTCAAAGGCGGCAAGGGTATTGTTTGCCTTGCCGTTATGATTCTGATGACAGATTGGCGTGTTTTCCTGATTTTGTTTATAATTTTTCTTGTTATTGTACTTGGGACCAAATATGTTTCTCTTGGCTCCGTAATCGGCGCTATGCTGTATCCTATTGTACTGAACCGGATCAATACAGGAACAGGAAACCCTGTTCGCTCTGTGGAAGTGATAGCTATCCTTGTTGCAATACTGATAGTATTTATGCACAGAGAGAATATCAAACGTCTATA
Source organism: Clostridiales bacterium (assembly GCA_011957885.1). Taxonomy (GTDB): domain Bacteria; phylum Bacillota; class Clostridia; order Oscillospirales; family CAG-272; genus Avispirillum. The sequence continues at coordinate 7,356 of BLMO01000209.1, read as the reverse complement.
CCAGGGAAAAGAGAGCAAGCTGAAGCTCGGAAAAAAGAAAAAAGATAGTGAAAAATCGCAAGAATCTCAAAAGGATCAAGGCGGCGAAAATGACTGATCATGCAGAAGAACGATTTTTGGAGTTGACTTTGCAGTCTGTGCAAATGCAGACCCTGCAAAATCTTGTGTTATCTGCACCCAAAAGCACGGATGCAGAAAAAGTTCGCTGCACAATGCGGAAAATCTCCGATAATTTTTGTATTCAAATGGAATATAAATTTTCAGAAGGCAGAGTGCGTCAAAAAAATCTTCCTTTGGATGCATTTGCGGATGCAGTTCAGGCAGAGCTTGCTGTTTTTGCGCGCGCAGATTTGCATGACGCCGGCGGCAGCGCGTCCCTGATGCGCTCTAAAAAGGGAAAGCTGACCCTTATAACACACGGAACAATCGGAAGTGGGGAAAAGCAGTCATTGAAAGGAAACGACAGAAAAAAGCAATATTTTCTGGACGGATCTGAAACGTTTTTATATTATTTGGGCATCTCAAATGACAAGGGCAGAGTGCATGACAAGAAGCAGGCGAAATTTCGCCAGATCAACCGTTTTTTGGAACAGGTGCAAATTATTTTGAAGGAATTGCCTGCGGCGGGAACCTTGTATATTGCAGATCTGTGCTGCGGAAAAAGTTATCTGAGCTTTGCAGTATATCATTATCTTGTGAATATCTTGAAACGGGACATTTCGATGGACTGCATGGACTTGAAAGAAAGCGTTATGCTCGATTGTGCACGTATCGCATCCCTGTGCGGCTTTGCAGAAATGCATTTTCAGGCAGGCGATGTTTCTAAATATACAACGGACAAGCCGGTTCACCTGCTGATCAGTCTCCACGCCTGCGATACGGCTACCGACCTTGTGCTGGAGCGGGGAATCACACTTGGAGCAAAAGCGATTCTGGCAACACCCTGCTGTCACAGACAGTTGAGCAGAGAACTGGATTGTCCGTCCCTATCCTTTATCTCCCGGCATCCTGTTTTAAAATATAAATTCTGCGATGCGGCCACCGATGCTTTACGTATCCTGCGTCTGGAAGCCTGCGGATACACCTGCGATGCGTTGGAATTTACCGATCCCGAAGATACGCCCAAAAATGTGCTGATTCGCGCTGTCCAACGCAGTACAATTGATTATAAAAAGGCAGCCGGCAATGACGCGCAGGCACGTTATCAGGAAGCGCTGCGATATCTTACCGGAGCAAAAACAGAAGATTGAAAAGAAGGAATCCTATCGATGAATCATCCTCTTACATGTATTTATGATGCAGAAACAACTTCGCAGAATCGGCTGGAAGCTTTAAAAAAGCTGCAAAGCGAGGTAAAAGAGTTCTGCCCTCAGTGTGAATATGTAAACAATCATATTCACACTACTTATTCCTTTTCACCCTATACGCCGACAGCCGCTGTATATGCAGCAAAAAAAGCTGGACTTTCTACAGCAGGAATCATGGACCATGACAGCGTAGGCGGCTGTGGTGAGTTTTTGGAAGCCGGAAAAATTTTATCTATGCCGGTAACAGTGGGGTTTGAATGCCGTACCTCCGTGGCAGGCACACCGCTGGAAGGACGGCGACTCAATAATCCGGATCAGAAATCGGTAGCGTATGTAACGCTCCACGGAATTCCCCATCAAAATCTTGCACGCTGTGAGGCAGTTCTGCATCCGCTGCGGGAAAAGCGGAACCTGCGCAACCGTAAAATGTGCGATAATATCAATAAAATTGTGTCGCCCTATAATATACAGATTGATTTTACAGCGGATGTTCTGCCTTTGTCTGCCGCTTTAGTGGGTGGAAGTGTAACAGAACGTCATTTGCTGTATGCGCTGGCTGTAAAAATTGCTGACAACAGTAATAGAGAAACCGTAATCAAAAAAATCAGTGCACTGTGTCAAATAGATCCTTGGGAAAACTCTCTGGAAAAGCTCCGCAGTGCGCCCCCAGAATATTATTTGTACGACATTTTGGGGATACTCAAAAGCCACTTGGTTTCTAAAATTTATGTGGATGCTGACGATGAATTGATGCATATAAGCGATTTTGTACGTTTGGCAAATGAAGTTGGTGGAATTGCTGCATATGCCTACCTTGGCGATGTTTCGGAAAGTCCCACAGGTGACAAAAAAGCCCAGCAATTTGAGGATAACTATCTGGAACTGCTTTTTGACCAGCTGCGTGAAATCGGATTTCATGCTGTCACCTATATGCCATCCAGAAACACCCAGGCACAATTGGAACGGGTGATGGAGCTATGCACACGCTATGGATTTTTCCAGGTCAGCGGCGAGGACATCAACTCACCGCGCCAGTCTTTCTTGTGTGAAGCTATGCGCGCGTACCCCCACTTGCTAGAGTCTACCTATGCATTAATCGGGCATGAGCAGCACGCAACTGCCCATCTAGGGCAGGGAATGTTTTCCCCTTCCATATTGCAAAAAACACCGGATTTGCAGCAGCGGGTCCGGAGGTTCGCCGCACTCGGACGGCAAATATAAACTTATAACAAGGAAAGGAATTCAATCGATGAGTCCAAAAGAAAATATGTATACGGCAGCGAAAATTGCGCCTGCGCTGCGCATGATATATGCGCCCGACGGACGGGCGACAGTATCTTTTTCTGACACCGCGGAAAATATGTCTCTCCATACCGATGAAAGCAGTTGGGAAAAAGATTTTACTGCTTTTTGCAGCAAAAATGCATTGGATAAAATAACTGTAGAAATCAAAGACATCGGTTGCTTTACAGTGGAAAGAGAAGTCAGCACAAAGTCCCTTTCCGGAAAAATTGCAGTTGTTACCGGCAGCGCACAGGGATTTGGCGCGCACATTGCAGAATATCTGTGCAGCATGGGCGCCAAAGTTGTACTTGCCGATATGAACTACGACGGCGTCTGCGAGCGTGCAGCTGTTTTCTCTGAAACATATGGTACCGGCACATTGCCGGTTATGGCAAATGTTACGGACGAAACGTCCGCTCGTGAGATGATTCAGAAAACGGTGCTGACATTCGGAGGATTGGATATTTTTATCAACAATGCAGGAATCGTCCGTGCAGGCAGTCTGGAAGAGATGACACGGGAGAATTTCGAGCTTGTTACCTCAGTGGACTATACCGCTTACTTCCTGTGTGTGAAATATGCAGTGGAGCCAATGAAAATTCAGCGCTCTTTCGCACCGGATTACATGGCGGATATTATTGAAATCAACTCCAAATCCGGCTTGGAGGGCAGTAACAAAAACTTCGCCTATGCCGGTGCAAAGTTCGGCGGAATTGGACTTACCCAGTCCTTTGCATTGGAGCTTGCCCCATACGGGATCAAGGTGAATGCGATTTGTCCCGGTAACTTTTTGGATGGTCCCCTTTGGTCTGATCCGGATCGGGGATTGTTTGTGCAGTATCTGAAAGCGGGGAAGGTGCCCGGAGCAAAAACAGTAGAGGATGTGCGCGCCGCCTATGAAGCAAAGGTGCCTCTTGGACGTGGATGCCGTGCAGAGGATGTGAACCGTGCTATATCTTATATTATTGCGCAGGAATATGAAACCGGTCAGGCGCTCCCTGTTACAGGCGGGCAAACCATGCTGAACTAAAATGAAACGTGTTATCACTTTAATGCTGTGTATGATCCTGATATTTATGGGATGCGCTTCTTCTTCCGTCAAAGAAGTCTATGGTACGTGGTACAACGATACGGACGGCATACGAAATATTATACAGCTTTATGAATATGATAGCAGCACAAAAAATGCCTTTATCTGGGCTATATATGATATTAAAGCTGACAAACGTACTTCTGTAGACTCCGGAACCTACACGCTGGGAGACGGAACGATTACGCTCACATATTCGAGCGGCGCCAGTGTGACGTTGGAATATACAAAAAACGAGGATACGCTTACACTGATTATGGATGGAGCCATGGTGGAGTTTCGCTTGTATGTACTTGCAGATAATGATACAACCACTTAAACCATATATACAATCCCTCCGTCTCGCTTACAGCGAGCCACCTCCCTTTACACAAGGGAGGCTTTTAAAGTTGGATGAAGGCTTACAAACGAGCTGCCTCACCTTGCAAAAGGGAAACTTTAAAGTTGGATGAAGGCTTACAAACGAGCTGCCTCACCTTGCAAAAGGGAAGCTTTAAAGTTGGATGAAGGCTTACAGCGAGCCGCCCCACCTTGTATAGTGGGAGGCTTAGAGTGGGAGAATGGCTCCATAGAGAAGGAATTCCCTATTATGCTATGAATCTCTTGATATATATACTGCCGATTTTAACGTCCTCGGTACAATAGAAAATCTGCCAATGCTAATGAAAAAAGACTCCTTTATTAAAGGAGTCTTTTATTGTATATGCAATTTGATTTCACCGTCAAATGCTGTAAACAGCTCCTGGTTGTGCGTTACAAAAAGCACTGTTTTCCCCTGCGCGTTTTTTCGGGTCACCTCTAAAACAGCTTTCGCCGTACTATCGTCTAATCCCGTGAGCGGTTCATCCAAAAGAAGTGTGTCATACGGTGCGGCAAGGGCGCGCGCCAATGAAACCCTGCGCTGCATCCCCCCTGAAAGCTCTGCGGGATATGCAGACAATTCTTTCTCCAGTCCCATACGGGAAAGAAGGGCGGCGGCTGTTTTTCGATTGGAGACCAGAGCTACATTTTCCCAGGCAGTACACCAAGGCAGCAGACGAGGCTCCTGAAAGCAATACGAAATCTGACCAGCTCCCGCAACAGTTCCAGAGTACTTTTCAAGTCCTGCAACAATGCGCAGCAGGGTTGTCTTGCCTACGCCGGATGGACCGGTGACCGCATAAAAACCGGGAGAAAGGCGCAGGCTGAAATCTTTCAATATCGGTTTGCCCTCAAAGGATTTGCTGATATGAGATAATTCAAGCATTTCTACGACCGCCCTTTCTTACACAATCCCACTATATGCTCCAATTTGCTGCACAAAAGCCCAAAAACGTTTTCTAAAAGCAAACTCAACAGGATTACGGTGATCGTCCATGCAAAAAGCTCCGCGCTTTCCAAATATACTTTTGATTCATACAGGGAGGTACCGATAGCAGATGCAGGTGTACACAAAACTTCTGCCGCAATGCCCGCCTTCCATGCTAATCCGAGACTTGTCCGAATTCCGCCAGCGAATGAAGGAAGAATGGTTGGAATATAAAACCTGCGCAACTTTTTCCCAAAGGAAAAAGAAAAAACATGCATCATTTCTATAAGGGACGGATCCGCCTGATCTACCGCGGTTGTTATGCTGTTCCAGATAACCGGCAGCACCATAAGACATGCTGCAAAAGAGGGAATCTGTCCCCGACCGATCCAAACCAGAGCCAATACAATGAAAGACGCCACCGGTGTGCTGCGGATTACTGTAAGGAGCGGCGCAATCAAAGTCCGTGCCCAGGGAAGCGATGCAGTCAGAACAGCAAGAAATACGCCAATGGCTATGCCGGAGAACAGTCCTGCCAAAATACGCAGAAGCGACCAGCCGCACTGCATCCAAAATGCGCTTTCTGTCATAAGTGACAGTAAGCATTTTGCTGTAACAAGCGGAGAAGGGAGAAGCACCTCTTTATCTACAAGCAGGGCAGCGATCCACCAGATTCCAATCCAAAAAAGGGCGGACACAGCATATTTCAAATATTTTTTAATGATATGCATTTGTACCGCCCCCTGTCCTTAAAACTTATTTTGCAATATAATAAATTTTTTCATCTGGCACTGCACCGCCTACGGATGCAGGTGCATAGGAATGAAGAATTTTATAGAAGGATGCCAATCCGGCGGCCATCTTTTCCCCGTCTTCATATACAATGTTGCTGCCGGGAATTGCTGCTTGTGCAATCTTTGCAGCAGGAACGATCCCCTGTTCTGCAATTACCTCTGCCGCAGCTTCTGTGTCCGCTCCAACATAATCAATACTTGCTTTATATTCTTCCAAAAATGCTTTTACTTCTGCCGGATGTTCCTGTGCCCAGTCGTTGTTTACAATAACACATCCCATATACAAAGCGCTGTCTACATCATTTTTTTCGCATGCATCCTTCCATATCTGGGTCAGATCCAGCGCTGCGCGCAATCCCTCGGGCGCTTCTGCTTTTTTGAGCACTGTAGTCACCTTCGGTTCCGGAAGCACTGCCAAATTGATTGTTCCTGCGGCAAGCCCTGTTGCCACTACATCGTGGTTGGCTTCATAGATGACCTCGCAGTCAATGTCAAACGTGTCCAGAATGTAATTCATAACATATTCCGGCACACTGCCCTGACCAGAGGAATAGATTGTTTTACCTTTTAAATCTTCAATAGACTGAATGGTTTCACCGTTTTCAATAAGATGCAGCACGCCCATTGTGTTTACAGCCGCAACAGAAACGGCGCCCTCCGTTTTTGCATATAAAACAGCGGCGAGATTGGTAGGTACGGCAGCAATCTCAAAGTTGCCTTGAATAATGTCCCCTTTGAACTCCTCGGGAGAAGCTGCCAGATGAAAATCATAGGAAAGCGCCGCATCGCCGGCAGCGCTGTCGTGCATCAGTTTTGCGAAGCCCATGCCAGTAGGTCCCTGAAGTGCAAAAACGCGTACCGGATCTTTGGAGAGTTCTGGAGTGGTTTCCGGTACAGTTGTTGCTTCCTCTTTTGTGGTATCCTTCGTCGTTCCAGTTTTATCGGAGTAGGAAACCATAAATGAAGCGCACAAAATCATGGCAAGTGCCAAAGCGATCAGTCTTTTCATAAAAAAAGCCCTCTTTCATTGTATCTATTGTATCATCAGTTCCAGCTTTTTCAACTGGAGCGGTGTTACCTTCTTTTTTTCCCGGGCAATCAGCCCTGCTTCGCAGAGGCTGTCCATAGCACGATACAAGGATGCCCGTCCGACCCCCAATTGTTCGGAAAGTCCTCCGTAGGAAATATCCAATTCCCATCTTCCGTCTGCCCCCAGAGGAAGATGCAGTAAATAAAGGATAAGCTTTTCCTGTGCACTTCCGGCAGTGTAGGCAGTGATCTTTCGGTTTAGAAAAGATATCCGTCCGGATAAAAAGGTAATGTAATTCTGCGCAGCCTTAGGTTCGTGAAAACAAATTTGTTGTATCAGATCGGAAGGCAGATATAGCACCCGGCACTGTGTGGATGCCCGTACACAGGTGCGGTAATTTCGCTCTCCAGAAAATAAGGATGCTGCTCCGAATGTATCTGCTGCACGCAGTGCACGCAGCAGAGTAGGGTGCTTTTCATCTCCGGATAAAATTTGTGCGCTTCCATCCAACAAAACACCAAGTCCTATAGGATCCTGATGCTTGGACAGCAAAATTTCATCCG
>BLMO01000208.1 GCA_011957885.1 Clostridiales bacterium | reverse complement strand
TTGAGTGCGATTGAACGTGGGGAGAGAAAACCGACGTTGGAAACGCTTTACAGAATTTGTAGTGCATTAGATATTAAGATGAGTACGGTTATTATGAAGTTAGAAGAGGAATTAAATAAAAATTTATAAATTTTGGAGACCTTCCCATTCGGGAAGGTCTTTTTATTAGGCTATACCACATCGAATATTGCAGACGAAAAAGGGGCCGTGCTGGAACACTTTTTTTATTTCCAATTCCCATTAAATTTATGCAAAACATGTATATTTTCATCAGCTTTGGCAATGCTAACGGATGAAATCAAACAAAAGTCGGGCGGATCATTCCGGCGGCTATTTGGAAAGGATACAGAAAAGATGAAACGATTTTTTGCACTGCTTATTACGCTTGTTTTAACAGTCTCTCTTTTTGCTTCCTGCGGAGTACGGGATAAGGATAAGGATGCAGACGGCAAAACGGTGTTGAAGGTTGCTGTGTTAGAGTCTGCATATGGCAAAAAAATGTGGGAGGACGTTGCGGCAGCTTATGAAGCGGATCACCAGGATATTAAAATTGAACTGACCGCGGAGAAAAATCTGGAGGATGTGATCGGATCTAAGATGAAATCCGGCGATTATCCGGATGTGGTGCATCTTGCGACAGGCAGGGAAGCAGGACTCACAGAAACAATGGTTCGGGAAAATTCCCTGGCGGATATTTCCGACATACTCGATGAAAAAGTGTTCGGTGAAGAAAAGACAGTGAAGGAAAAACTGATTGACGGTTTTACGGATACTGCAGCTACCCATCCGTACGGAGACGATAAAATGTATATGGCGCCCATGTTTTACGGTCCCTGCGGTCTGTTCTATAATGCAGCATTATTTGCAGAAAAAAACTGGAGCTTGCCGACAACCTGGGATGAAATGTGGGAATTGGGGCAGAAGGCAGAGGCGGAAAATATTGCTCTCTTTACCTATCCTACGGCTGGATATTTTGATGCCCTTATATATGCGCTTCTTTGCGAGACCGGCGGTGTGGATTTCTATAACGACTGCATGCAGTATAAAGAAGGGGTGTGGGACGATAAAGATGCAAGGGAAGCATTGGATATCGTTGCCCGCCTTGCATCGTATACCGAACCCACAACTGTGGCAAATGCCAACAATGACAACTATCTGAAAAACCAGCAGCTTGTTTTGGATAATAAGGCATTGTTTATGCCCAACGGAACATGGGTTTCCGGAGAAATGGCAGACGCCCCCAGAGTGGAAGGCTTCGAATGGGGATTCATGGCGCTTCCTGCGATTGAAAGCGACAAAGACCGCTATTCCTATACCTATTTTGAGCAAATTTGGGTACCGGAAAACGCAGATCACAAAGATGAGGCAAAAGATTTTATCGCATATTTGTATTCCGATAAAGCAGTAAAGATTTTTGCCGAATCCGGTGCGATCCAGCCGATCCAAGGCATCAGCGATATGCTGGAGGGTGAGAACAAGCTGTTCTACAGCATTTACGATACAGGTGCAAAAGCAGTTATGGGCGGATTTGCCGCAACCGATCCTGTAGAGGGTGTGAGCATGGTGGACACTTTGTTTGGTACGGTCAACAGTATTGTGTCCGGTGACAAAACAGTTGATGAATGGCAGGAAGCGATTGGAAAAGCCAGCGACAGTTTGCGAAAGGCCTTGAAGAAATAATATTATAAAATAAAAACGGCAGGGCGTTGCCCTGCCGATTCCTTCTAAGGAAAGGGGTAACTGTATCCATGCGAAAACACAAAGGCAGGCGTGCGTTTCTTACTGCATGTACGGTTCCTGCGCTAATCTTATTTGCTGTTTTCATGTTGTATCCCACTTTGAACATCTTTGTCATTTCCATGTATAAATGGGGAGGGTATTCCCTGAATCGGGAATTTGTAGGATTTGACAACTTTGTAAAGCTGTTTTCTGATGCAAAATTCTGGCAATCTTTTCAGAATACAGTGCTTCTGATTGTGGTTGTAACGGTTGTTACTATGGCGATGGCATTGGCTACGGCAGCGATCCTTACCAGAGAAAAACTGCAGTTTAAAGGCTTTTTTCGGGTGATTTTCTATATCCCGAATATTTTATCCGCCGTAGTCATTGCCGCAATTTTTTCTGCTGTATATGATCCCAGCCGCGGGCTGCTCAATACGCTCATATCCTTCTTTACAGGCGGTGGAACAGCCCCCGTTCTATGGCTGGGAGATCAGAAGGTTGTCATATACAGCATTGCAATTGCAATGATCTGGCAGGCGGTGGGATATTATATGGTTATGTACACGGCTGCCATGTCCTCTGTGCCGGAAAGTATGTACGAAGCGGCTTCTCTGGAGGGGGCAGGCAGAGTGCGTCAGTTTTTCACCATAACGATTCCGCTGATCTGGACGAACATCCGTACTACGCTGACGTTTTTTATCATTAGTTCCATCAATATCAGTTTTTTGCTGGTGCGCGCTATGACCAGCGGCGGACCGGACGGTTCTACGGAAGTGTTCCTTAGCTATATGTACAAGCAGGCATATACCAATTCCTCTTATGGATACGGTATGGCGATTGGCGTGCTTGTTTTTCTGTTTTCCTTTGCCCTGTCCGGGCTGATCAATTTGGTGACCCGGCGGGAGAGTATAGATTTATAATTTTTGCAGCCGGAGGTGTTTATGAACAAGGGCGATAAGCTATACCGAATTTTTATTTATATTGTTCTCATCCTGTTTGCGCTGTCTATTATTATTCCTGTAGGCTGGGTGTTTCTTGCTTCTCTGAAAGAGAATACAGAGTTTTATCAAAATCCCTGGTCGCTGCCTGCCGGACTGTACTTTGCAAACTTTGCACGTGCCTGGCGGGAAGCGCACATGGGGGAATATTTTCTCAATTCTGTTATTGTGACAGCCATGGCGTTGGGAATTCTTTTGATAGTAGCGTTGCCTGCGGCGTATGTGCTGGCGCGGTACCGGTTCGGCGGACGCAGGCTGATACGCACGCTGTTTATGGGCGGTTTGTTTATAAACGTAAGCTATATTGTAGTTCCGATTTTTTTGATGTTGGTGGACGCCGGCAATCTGATCGGATCCCCTATTTTTCTGAACAATCGGTTTGTGTTTGCGCTGGTGTATGCGTCTACCGCGCTTCCGTTTACGATCTATCTTTTGTCAAGTTATTTTCAGACGCTTCCAAAGGAATATGAAGAAGCTGCGTATGTAGACGGAAGCGGATATATGCAGACAATGATCCGGGTGATGATTCCGATGGCACGCCCTTCTGTTATCACGGTGATATTGTTTAACTTTTTATCATTTTGGAATGAGTATATTATCGCACTCACTCTGATGACTCAGGATCGGGCGAAAACATTGCCGGTCGGATTGATGAATCTGATGAAAGCCCAGAATGCCGCTGCTCAGTATGGACAGATGTATGCTGGACTTGTGATGGTTATGCTCCCCACGCTGATTTTGTATATTCTGGTACAGAAAAAGCTTACCCAGGGAATGAACGTTGGCGGACTCAAGGATTGAGGGAGAAAGTAAATGAGAAAACACGGTCGTTTTACAATCCCCATTCAGGCGGATTTTATGGAAGAAACAAAGGAACTGATCCATCGCTGGGGTGCGGATGCAGTTCGGAATAGTGATGGAACAGAACTCACCGAATCGGTGGATGCATTGCGCCCCGCGAAAATATATGCCGCCTATTTTGTTGCCCGGGGATATAATGAATTTGCACGCTCCCATCCGGCAGAGCGGCAGCGAATCTTTTTAATGAGCGCCCGCCATACAGCGGTGGGAGCGCAGCTTTCCTTTCCCATTATGGAAGGGTATTTTGAGAGCCAATTGGAGCCGGATTATGATTGGGATCCAGAACACAACTGGGAGGTACGGGATCGAACCCAGGGTACGGTTCTCCCTGGAGAGTATGTTGATATAGATCGGACTGCTGGTATGGTAACCATACAAAAAACAGTACCGGGACATGTATATACCCTTTCTTTTCCTGCATTTATTAACTGGGATCCCACACAGATGTATAACTATATCACAAACAATTGGCAGGGACGGGAGCGGGACATCCCGTTTGATGTGCATGGAGAGATGTCCTGGGCGTTTATGAAAACAGCTCTGTCCCATTGGTTGGCGCAAAATCCCCATGTGGATGTAGTGCGGTTTACTACGTTTTTTTATCATTTCACATTGGTTTACGACAATTGCAGAAGAGAGAAATATGTAGATTGGCTTGGATACGGCGGCGCCGTATCTCCTGCTGCACTGATCGGGTTTGAAAAGGAATATGGCTATAAATTGGGTCCGGAGGATTTTGTGGACGAAGGATATTACAACAATTCCTTCCGTCCGCCCCGCAGACAGTATCTGGATTATATGGAATATATTCAGAAATATGTCAGCGAGCGGGCGGGGAAGCTTGTAGATATGGTGCATCAGGACGGCAAAGAAGCGATGATGTTTTTGGGAGATAACTGGATCGGTGCAGAGCCATATGGAAAGTATTTCTCCAAGATCGGGTTGGACGCGGTGGTTGGCAGTGTAAACAGCGGTGTCACGCTCCGAATGATTGCGGATATTCCTCATGTGAAATATACGGAAGCGCGGTTCCTGCCTTACTTTTTTCCGGATTCCTTTTATCCGGGCGGGCATCCGGAAGTGGAAGCGCAGGAAAACTGGATTGCCGCGCGGCGCGCAATTCTGCGCAGTCCGGTGTCTCGAATCGGATATGGGGGATATTTGAGTCTTGCAGCAGAATTTCCTGCGTTTGTAGAATGTGTGGAACGGATTGCCGATGAGTTTCGTGAAATTCTGGATACCATTGAGGGACATAGTCCCTATGCGCCCATTACGGTGGGGGTGCTGAACTGTTGGGGAGAACTGCGCTCCTGGCAAGGATATATTGCAGCACATGGAATGACGTATAAGCAAACCTATTCCTATCTTGGTGTATTGGAAGCCCTCAGCGGCATGGCTGTTAATGTGCGGTTTATCCGGTTTTCGGATATTGTAGAAAATGGAATTCCCGAAGATATTGATGTGATTATCAATGCTGGTGATGCAGGTACTGCTTTCTCTGGGGGCGCATGTTGGAACAATGAAGCACTGCTGGAGAAGCTGCGTATGTGGGTTTGGCAGGGCGGTGGCTTCATCGGTGTGGGAGAGCCGTCTGCATATCCCTATCAGGGACGGTATTTTCAGTTAAGTGACGTATTGGGTGTGGATCAGGAGCGTGGCTTCACTGTGAATGAGGACAAGTATCATACAGAGGTAACAGAATCGCATTTTATTACGAAGGACGTAATGGAACCGCTGAATTTCGGCGAATGTAAAAATAATGTGTACGCAGCGGCAGAAGACTGTGAGATTTTAGAGCATTCCAATGGTGAGGTGCATCTCAGCGCCCATGTATACGGTGCGGGCAAAGGAGTATATATTGCGGGGCTGCCCTACAGCAGTCAGAATACCCGCCTTTTGCTGCGCTGCTTGTATTATGCGGCGGGAATGGAAGATCAGATGCATATTTATTATGCGGAAAATCCCTGCTGTGAAGTGCACGGATATCGCAGCTGCGGTCAATATGCATTGGTAAATAATTCGATGGAAAGCTGCATTACAAGGTTTTGGGATGGCGTTGGTGCAGAGCATACGGCGCAGCTTGCTCCCGGAGAAATTCGGTGGATGGAAATGAAAACCTGAAGAAAGGTGTGGTCGTTATCATGAAATTGCTGCGATATAGTCTTATGGTGCTGCTGTTTGCGGTGAGTATTTCTCTGATAGTTGTATTTCAGCGTCATATCGGCGCGCTTTACGCAGGAATTATGCTGCTTGGCATTGCCGGGCTGCTGTTCCTGCTTTGGATATATAACAGAAAATATAGGTAAAAGCCAGCTTCAAACGAAAAAAGACCCCCTTGTGTAAAGGGGGCAGTCACAGTTTGCTGTGACTGAGGGATTGTTTTACTTTCTTTTTGAGGGATTTACAAATTAACAGCCTCATTTAGACAATCCCTCACCCGCTATGCGGGAGCTCCCTTTGCACAAGGGAGCCTAATAAAGGTATTTGCCAAGAGCGCCTTTTTATTAAATACAACCTCTTTATTTAGAAAAATTCACTGCGGACATAAGGGTGACTTCCTTCACATCGTACAATTTAGACAATTGTCGTACCATTTGCGTCTGTATAGCCGCGTCCCCTCTGGAAACGATCAGCATCCGGGAAAAGTTCGGATCTGCCGTCTCATTCACATTCAGACTGTCGATATTATATCCCCGGCGGGCGTATAGCCCGGTGATCCGGTTCAGTACGCCGTAGCGGTTGGCTACAATCAATTCTATTGTAAACTTATCCATAGTTGAAACCTTTCTATGAAATAACAATATCTTCTACGCATCCGCCCGGCGGAATCATAGGAAACACTTTTTCATCAATATCAATGGGACATTCGATTACAGCAGGACTGTTCTCGGGTGCATTGCACAATGCCAATTCTAATTCTTCGAGGGTGTGTACAGTAAAGCCGGCTGCGCCGAAGGCTTTTGCCAGTGCAGCAAAATCTGTTTTGCGGTGAAGGGTTGACTGTGAATAACGCTTTTCATAAAACATAGTCTGCCACTGACGAACCATGCCAAGAGCGCCATTGTTCAAGATGATAACCGTAATGGGCAGTTTCTGGGTAACAGCGGTGGCAAGTTCGTTTAAATTCATACCGAAGCTTCCATCGCTTGTGAACAAAACCGTTCTTTTTCTGCCGCTTGCAATACATCCGCCGATCGCGGCGCCCAGCCCGAAGCCCATTGTGCCAAGTCCTCCGGAGGTGAGCAGGGTGCGCGGCTTTGCGAAAGGATAATACAGCATGGTCCACATCTGATGCTGACCGACATCCGTTGCAATGATGGTATCATCACTACAGTACCGGCTTGTGGTTTTAATGATATTTCTTGGTGAAAAATCGTTACTGGGCGATATAGTTTGACTTTTCTTCAATCCGGCAGCATAATCCGTCCAAGCTTTTCGCTCACCTTTTGGCAGAATATCCAGCAGAGCGTGCAGAACCTGCTTGATATCTCCGCAAACACTGATTTGTGAAACAACGTTTTTATCAATTTCTGACAGATCAATATCAATATGCAGAATCGTTCTGTCTTTCTCGTATGCATTGATATCACCGGTGGCGCGATCGGAAAAGCGTACGCCTAGGGCGATAATCAGATCGCTTTCTGCCTGTACAAGGGAGGCGGCGTATGCGCCGTGCATTCCGCACATGCCTAAATTCCATTCGTAGGAAGCGGGGAGGGCGGTCATTCCCATCATACTTAGTCCTACAGGTGCGGATATGTGCCGGGAAAATTCCAGCAGTTCTGCTCCTGCGCCGGACGCGACAACACCGCCGCCCGCGTAGATATACGGGCGTTTGGATGCCTGTATGGCTGCCACAGCCTGCTGCAAATCAAACTGCTTTTTTGGCATTTCTACAGATGCAGGTTTCATCTCCATATATTCGCAGATTTCTGTTTGGATGTTTTTGGGAATATCCACCAGTACCGGACCTTTGCGTCCGCTGTTTGCAATGCGGAATGCTTCATGGAGGGTGAATTCCAGTTCATGAATATCCCGAACCACAAAATTATGTTTCACAACAGGCTGGGTGATTCCTACAATATCCACTTCCTGAAAGCTGTCTTTTCCGAGAAGGGGAACGTCTACGTTGCCTGTGATCGCTACTATAGGAACGCTGTCCAGATATGCATTGGCGATTCCGGTTACGATATTGGTGGCACCCGGTCCGCTTGTGGTGATGACCACGCCGGTTCTGCCGGATGCGCGTGCATAGCCGTCTGCCGCGTGGGCTGCACCTTGTTCATGGGCAGTTATGATATGGTGGATTCGGTGGGCATTTTTATATAATTCGTCATATAAAGGCAGAACGGCGCTCCCGGGATATCCGAACACGGTATCTGCACCGTGGGCGCATAATTGCTCAATGATAATTTGTGCTCCGTTTATTTTCACGTGAGATCCTCCTGCCATGTAGCTGTAAAAGAACCCCCTTGCAGCGAATGCTGCAAGGGGGTGAGAAAGCCGTTCCCCTTAATCAGCACAACGCAAAACAGCACTATCACCAAATACGATAATGCTCACGACCGCGACTATGCTGACAACTGTAAGGATCATGTCTGCGCCTCCTAATAATTTATTTTATCATAGCACAAGCAGAAGGCATTGTCAATTGTTATTTTGATGAATCTTCTTGCTTATGCGTCTGTGTGCATATATAATGAAAAGAAAAGTACAAAGGAGGCGGTCATATGAGAAGAAGCGAACGGGAAATTACGGATACAGA
>BLMO01000207.1 GCA_011957885.1 Clostridiales bacterium | reverse complement strand
CTGTCGATATGTAAATTATCCCAAATGAAAGTAAAACAATCCCCCACCCGCTGTACGGGAGCCCCCTTTGCACAAGGGGGCCTTTTGTTGGGGGACAATCTCCCCCCCGCAACGCGGGAGCCCCTTTGTCGGGGGCTTTTTTATATTTGAGTTAAGATTTACAGAAGATTTCGGCTAATGTCTTGATTATCCGATAAAAATCGCTTATAATAGGTATGCTGTATTGTAGCAGAAATATTATTATTTATTATGGAATGAATATATACAGAAAGGATCCGGGCAGTTTTACTGTAAGTCATAGAATGAGGAGGCGCGTACTATGATGGATCAGGTGATCAATACATATTTTTCAAATATTCCCATGGTTTTGTGTACGGACGGTGCATTTGTTGCAGCAGGAAATCCGGCGGCATGCGCACGCTTAAAGCATTTGTCGGAGGGAGAGTCTTTGTTTGAATATATGTCCTCCTTTGATGCACTTTGCTTTGAAACTGCCTTTGACTGTGTGTCACAGGAAGTTTCGGTATTTTCCCTGAAAGGGTATCATGGTTTTCGGTATGCTGTTGCCGTTTTTCAAAAACTGATGGGACGCCGTTTTGCTGCCGTATACTTGTTTCAGAATAAAAAAGACTGCGATATATTTCAAAGATATTATAAAGGTCAAGCTGCGGAGGGCAAGCCTTCCCAGAACAGAATTTCTGCGTTTGTTTCCGCCATTACCGGTATCGATGCAGGCAGGATTATGGAGCCGGAAGATGAAGGATTGTTTGATATAAAAACCGTCACAGTCAGAACATTAAAAGATATGACTGCCGACTGCGATTTTTTGGATTGCGAAATAAACTTTGTACAAAATAAAGAGGCGGAGAGTAGGACGTGCATACCCTCCGCTATTGGTGTCGGAAACTATATCAAACTTTTGATGTGTATGATTTTTGTTCTCAACGATCTGACCACCAGCCGAAAAATTGAGGTTAAGCTATGCAGCTATGGTGATGCGTTCGAGATTCGCATGGCTACTTATACGGAAAAGTTTCCGATAGGCGTCAGTAATTTGGATGGACTGTCGTCCAGTCTGCCAGGATGTTCTACAAGGCTGACGCTGTGCCGATACATTGCAGGATACTGCGGTGGAGAGCTGCAGGCGCGCACCATGCATGATGATACATGTCAATTTACGCTGTCGCTGACATTGTCGGCAGATATACCAGATGATGTTGACTTGAAAAGCAGAGATCAGTTTGTCGGGTACCAGCGTTTGTTTGACCGTGCATTGCAGTGGATGCGGAAAATCAGCTGACGCTTTATTTCGTGATCAGCAGCAGTGCCAGCAGTAGCAAAATATCTCCAGCGCTCATGCTTTTGTCAGCCGATAATAAGATAAGCAGCCCAATCAGCAGCAGATCTTCCCGTTCCAGCCCGCCCAGCAGCTTTGCAAGGGGTTCCGGCAGTCCCGGGGAAGACTTACAGGTTGTACTTTCTTCAGACTGGCTGTTGCACGTAGACTGTACAGGGGCAGGCTCTGTGTCCGGAACTTCCCCTTCCCAAAATTCTTCCGGCTCATCCAAAAACGCTTCAACCCCGGGAAAGGGCGGAAACGGATCTGCCGGAGCATTTTCGCAATTCTCGCAGACAACGTCTGCATATACTGGTTCTCTGTTTCTGCGGATTTCCTTCTCTCTGTCTTCGCCTCTGTATATAGGGCGGGTGTGTACGACAAAGTTTTCATCTCTGCCGTCGCTGCGCTCCTGTCTTGTAAACAGTCGGTTGCCGTCATATCCGGGCGGCGGCGTCAGATTGTGGTAACTGCCGGAGTGCATGCTTTTGTTTTTGGAATACATAGCTTCACCTCCCGAAACCGGCTCCAAAAAGCTTAGTCAAATCTTCCAGCTGCAGCATGCTGTCAATCACGTTTCTTCGTTTGTCATTCAAATATGGGCGCAGCGCCCGGAGCAATGCTTTACGCTGTGCATCACCGACTGCCGGTTTCTCTGCTTCCTGCGCAGATTCGCCGCCGTCGCTTTTTTTATCGGTATTTTGTCCGGCGGCTCCTATCCCCGACAGCATAGACATGACTGCCGGCAGCTTTGCCAGCATGTCGGGGGATAGTGCAGGCATAGACTGCTGCAATCCTTCTGCACTGCCCCCGTTTTTGTTGTCCGGATGATCGGCTGTTTCTTCTGTCACCGCTGCTGGGATAGCATCACCCGGCGCGCTTTGTGCCCCGCTTTTCAGCGATGCAATCAAATTGGATATTTCGGGTTTTTCCATTAACTGCTGCAGTACCTTGGAAAAATCTCCGTTTAATTCGCTGTCCGGCATGATTATAACCTCCTTTTTCTACGTTATTTGTCCTTGCAGGCGTCCAGAATTTCCATAGCGCGGACAATGTCTTCATCTGTCATTTGGGTCATAGCGGTACGGATTTTATCCAGTTCCGCAGAGGACACTCTGATGCTGGACAGGTCAATTCCCTTGGATGCACCCAGTGCAAGAATCATTTTCCAAAGACGGTCATCGGGCATCCCGGCGATTTTGTCTACAGTTCGTTTATCAATCTTCATGCTGAAACCATTCCTTTTTCAAACTATATTACGGTGTTCCGTTGATACAGTATATGAAGAATATGGGTCCGGGGTTCAAAATGGAAGAGATTTCTCTAAGAGAAAGGCGTAAATAAAATATGAAAGTTCTTGTTTTTTCAGATTCACACGGGCAGATTCGCGGAATGGAGCAGACAATCCGCACACATGAGAGGGATACGGACGCAATTCTTTTCCTTGGGGACGGTGTGCGTGAGGCAGAAATTTTGTTTCAGCAGTTCCCGCAGATCATGCACTGTGCGGTGCTGGGCAATAACGACATTGGCTGCGGTGGTGTGCAGGAATGTACACTGGATTTGCAGGGTGTGCGCACGTTGTGTACCCATGGACATAAATATGGGGTGAAAAGTGGGCGGGGACGTTTATATCAGGCGGCTGTTGAGAAAGAGGCGCAGCTGGTGCTGTTCGGTCACACCCATGAGGCGGAGGAATTCACTATGGAGGGGATTCGTTTTTTTAATCCCGGGTCAGTGGGTCGTGGAATGGAGCGGACATATGGCGTACTGTATATAGAGAATAGGAATATCGTCTGCGGATTCGGGAAGGTTTGATAGGGGGAACCTTTTTGTTTGTGCTGTTTTAGCAATACCGCGCAAGTTTGCACAAACCCAAGCTGCCTCCCAGTAAAAGGGGGGCGTCGTAAGAGCATCTCATCCAACTTAAAAGCCTCCCCCCAGTAAAGGGAGGTGGGTTTTGCGCAGCAAAATTCGGAGGGATTGTCTGCACATACTATCGATTTATAATTCCTGCAAAATGATTGTATTACAATCCCTCAGTCTCCGCTACGCGGATCCAGCTCCCTTTGCACAAGGGAGCCTTTTTTTCTTGGTGTTGTTGGAAAAAATCAACAGAATTTGTTTAAAAATCTTTCGAAAACTATTGACAGTCAGATGAACACATGCTATCATGTACACAAGATAACAAAAACAGACAGAAAGGAGGTGTACCAATGGGCGCGTTGATAAAAGGTTACTATATACCTGGAACTGTTTTGAACCGGGAAAAAATGGGCGGCGTCACGGGAGATGCATTTCTCTCTAAAATTTTTTTCGTAACAGATGGAATTATGCTCGGTCAGATTCGGGAAATTACCGGCGTAGATGGAACAACCCTTCAAAATTGGGTGAAGCGTGGCTGGCTGATGCGTCCGCAGAATAAGCTGTATTATAAGGATCAGGTTGCACGGATCCTGATTATCAATATGATGCGGGACACTATGCAGCTTTCAAAAATTACCTTTCTGCTCCAATATATCAATGGCAGACTGGATGACACATCGGACGATATTATCACGGATTCTGAGTTGTACGACTATATCTGCAGACTGTTGGATTTATTAGTGGAGGGAGGAACCGGCGGTATCGACAGACTGCCGGAGCTGATTCGTTCTGTCACTGATACATATGTGGAGCGGTGTGCCGGAGCAAGAGGGCGGCTGAACCGGGCGCTGGAGATTATTTTGCTTTCCTGCTGGGCATCCCTTCTGAAAGGTCGGGCAGATCAGAAACTGGAAGAACTAGAAACGGAGTAACTTTGCAGAAAGAGTGAAAGGCTTATGATGGATTGGTGGAATGGCTTGGATCTGACGGAACAGATTTTTGCGTTGATTGCAATTCCGTCAACACTTGTTCTGTTGATACAGACGCTTCTCATGCTGTTCGGCATAGGGGACGGCGTGGATACAGATCTGGATTTAGACGGGGATGGCATCCCTGATATGGATGTGTCGCCGGACGATTTCGGTTCGCTGCATGTATTTTCCATTCGCGGTATTGCCGGAATGCTTTGTATAGGCGGCTGGAGCGGACTGGTGATGTATCAGGCAGGCTGGAGCCTGTGGCTGACAGTGCTTTTGTCCGTGGTGTTCGGCGTTATCACCCTGCTTTTGCTCGGATACGTTATGTATGGCGTATCCCGCCTGCAATCCAGTGGAAATGTGGATATCAAAACGGCAGTGGGAAAAACGGGTACGGTATATATACCGATTCCCGCCGGCCGCAGCGGACAGGGCAAGGTCAATGTTACGCTGAATGAAACATTTATGGAATTGGAAGCAGTAACACAGGCGGACCGGCGGCTGCGCACCGGGGAAGCAGTGCGTGTGACCGGGACAGACGATCGGGGTGTATTGATCGTGGAGCCTCTGCAGACAGACAGTATAAAGGAGGGGAGTCCGACGTGAGATCACAGACCCGTATGTCGCTGGGGCGTGGAGTGAAGGAAGGTGCAGTGCTGCTTGGCGGAGTCCTGTTCGCATTTGGCGCAGGATTTCTGTATCAGAAGCTGACAGGGCGGCAGATTGGCACAGGTGCTTTTACCTATTCACTGTCCTATACGATTCCGGTGGTGCTGTGCGCAGCCGCAGCATATACGATAGCGGCGCTGCGCATTCGCCGGATGGTTGGAGCGCGGATAGATTCCTTTGAGGAAGACGCGGCTATAGTACCGGAAGAAACAGAGCCGGCAGAGGATCTTTCCGATGATATGGAATATGAAGTTTTGGAAGTGCAGGAAGAGGAATCTGTCCCCACTGCGGCGCAGCAGCGTGCGGAAAAGATTGCGTCAGCCCTCGCGGCGCAGCGTACATTGCAGGCGGATTTTCCACCGGAAGAGGAACCGCAAGGAGCAGACGATGATGCATGGGACGCGCTGTATCGTGTGCCGGCGGAGGAAGAGGATGCGGCTGCGCGGGAAATGTATGCGGATCTGCCAAAGGAACTTCCGGAAGGATATGAACTGCCTGCGGAGGAAGAGGACGAGGAACCGGATTTTTGGGAGGACGAGAAACTGGAGGAATTGCCCCCGCGCTCTCCGTTTTGGGAAGTGCTTCCCATTCTGTGCGCTGTTTCAGCATTTGTACTGGTTTTGTTGTTTACTGCTTCTTTCTGGACAAAAGCCGGGGACGATGGAATTTGGGTGTCCCGTTTTGGTAAAATTCGTGCTTATACCTGGGATCAGGTGACAGCGTATACGGTAGACGCTGGGTTTGCCGGCGGCGAAATGAAGCTGACCTTTCAGATGTCGGACGGAAGACAAGTGAAAATTGCGCCGTCATCCTATACTGAAACAGGCATGTTTTCTGATCAGTATGAAAATTTGTATCAGTATTGGCTTCACGCAGACAATATGCTTTCTGCTGCCGGAGCGGATAAAACGGTTGCGCAGAAGCAGTATTTGGCAGATACATATATGTCTGATGATGACAGCGTCTGGCGTTATGTGCGGCAAATCATTGAGTATGAAGAAGATTCTTGGCAGGAAAACTGAATTTAGGCAATATTATAATAATGATTATAAGGAGTAAAGACATGCATATTGGAAGAGCACTTTTGGATTTGAATACGGCGGTCATAGGATCCATTGATCCTATGGTAGTGGTATTGGTGTGTGCGATTGTTGTAGTTGTACTGACAACAATATTGTTGATTTTTTCCCGGTATAAGAAATGTCCTTCCGATAAGATAATGGTTATCTACGGTAAGATCGGTAAAAAGGGCAGTGAAAACCGCAGTGCAAAATGTATCCACGGCGGCGCGTCCTTCATCGTGCCTGTGTTCCAGGCATATGAGTTTATGGATTTGACGCCTATGTCCATCAGCGTGGATTTGCGCAACGCACTGTCTCGCCAGAATATCCGTGTAGATGTGCCTTCCCGGTTTACGGTAGGTATTTCCACAGAGCCGGGAGTTATGCAGAATGCGGCGGAACGCTTGCTGGGACTGAAGCTGGCAGATATCAAACAAATTGCAGAAGATATTATTTTCGGTCAGATGCGTTTGATTATCGCAACAATGGATATTGAAGAGATCAATACAGACCGTGACAAATTTCTGGATGCAGTGTCCGGCAACGTAGAGACGGAACTGAAAAAGATCGGTCTGCGGCTGATCAACGTAAACGTGACGGATATTACGGATGAATCCGGATATATTATGGCGTTGGGTAAGGAAGCTGCTGCAAAGGCGATCAACGATGCGAAGATATCCGTAGCGGAAGCGGATCGGAGCGGTGCAATCGGTTCTGCAGAAGCAGAGCAGGATATGCGTATCCAGGTGTCCGCCTCCAACTCCCGCGCAATCCAAGGTGAAAATGAAGCAAAGGCACAGATTGCTGAATCCGATGCAACCCGGCGTGAGCGGGAAGCAGAAGCTTTGAAGCGTGCAACGGCAACAGAAAATATCCAGGCTGCAAAGGCTATGGAAGAAAGCTACGGCGCACAGAAGGAAGCAGAAGCAGCCCGCGCTGCTTTGGAAATGGCAAAGCAGGAAGCGGATGTTATCGTTGCAGCTGAAATTAACAAGAAGCGTAAGGAATTGGATGCGGAAGCAGAAGCGGAGCAGATTCGCCGCCGTGCAAAAGGTGAAGCAGACGCAATCCTTATGAAAATGGAAGCGGAAGCAGACGGTATGCGGTCCATGCTGATAAAGCAGGCGGAAGGGTTCACGCGGATTGTAGAGGCTGCCGGCGGAAACTCCGCAGATGCGGTGCGCTTGATGCTGGCTGATAAGATGGAAGAACTGGTGAAGATCCAGGTTGAAGCCATTAAGAATCTGCAGATTGACAAGATCACCGTATGGGATAGCGGCGCTGCCGGCGGGGATGGCAAAAGCACAACGGCAAATTTTGTGTCCGGTTTGATGAAAAGCGTTCCTCCTTTGAATGAGATGTTTGATATGGCTGGTATGCAGTTGCCGGATTATCTTGGAAAGAAAAAAGAAGAAGCGGCAGAAGAAGTGGAAGAATAAATGTAAAAAACGGCACCCGTACTGGGTGCCGTTTTTTTCGCAGAAAAGGAAACTGCCGGCGAAACACCATTTCGAAGTACCACGCCATAAGTTTCTACCAACTTAAAAGTGGGGCATTTAAACCTAAGCCTCCTCCCAGTAAAAGGAGGTGGCGCGATGCAATCCACACCAAAT
This sequence comes from Clostridiales bacterium, assembly GCA_011957885.1. Lineage (GTDB taxonomy): Bacteria > Bacillota > Clostridia > Oscillospirales > CAG-272 > Avispirillum. Next base: position 2,406 of record BLMO01000207.1, on the reverse strand, counting down.
CCAAGCCTTCCCACGGAAAAAGGAGGTGGCTCGCCGCAATCCGCACCAAATCCAAGCCTCCCCATGGAAAAAGGAGGTGGCTCGCCGCAATCCACACCAAACCTAAGCCTCCCTTGTGTAAAGGGAGGTGGCTCGCTGAAAGCGAGACGGAGGGATTGTTCGTACCTACTGCTGATTTATCAATCCTGTTAAATGATAGCTTTACAATCCCTCACCCGCTATCGCGGGATGCCCCAAGGTTCGTGAAACGAATCCCTGGCACAAAGGGGGCCTTTTAAATTTTGCACTTTGCGGGCCCTCCTTTTCTGTGGGAGTCTTTTGCGTATACTTACTTAAAGCTTTTATGTTAAAGCTTGCTTTATAAAAAGATTTGTTATCCTTCAAGCTCGTCCAGCTTCTGCCGAATCGCTTTCATATCTCGGTACATGTCCTCATTCTTTCGTGGATCCCGCAAAAGCGCGGATGGATGGTATACTGCCGTAATGAGAAAATTCCCCCTCTGGTGGAATGCGCCGTGATCACGGGTGATTTTGAAATCCGGTGTGATCAAACGCATTGCCGCAATCCGTCCCAGGCAGGCGATGATTTTAGGCTGGATCAGTTTGACCTGCGCGCGCAAATAATCCATACAGCAGTCTTGCTCTGCAGGCAGGGGATCCCGGTTGTGGGGCGGACGGCATTTCAGAATATTCGTAATGTATACCTTTTCACGGTCAATGCCTACTGCTGCCAAGAATTTATTCAAATGCTGCCCCGCAGGACCAACGAAGGGGATTCCGGACAAATCTTCTTTTTCTCCCGGCGCTTCGCCTACAAACATAAGTACAGCGTCCTGGCTGCCCTGACCGAACACACAGTTTGTCCGGGTTTGATGCAGCGAACATTTTGTACAGCCCCTGCAGGCTTCTTCCAATGTTTCGAAATCCATATTCGTTTTCCTCCAAGATGTGTTTCATTCAGTATACAACATTTTCCGAGAAAAGAAAAGCCCCTTCTTGACCTGAAAAGAGGAAAGTGGTATTATAGATGAAGCAGAACGGTTTGTGTTCCACATGGCGGGCTATATAAAATTTGAGTGTATACGAAAGGCTGAATACTATGAATGCAGTGATATTTGGCGCAGGCAATATTGGGCGGGGATTTATCGGTCCGGTGTTTTCCGAAGCAGGCGCAAAGGTAACTTTTATTGACGTGTCCCCGGCGATTATTGCGCGAATTCAAAAGGACGGGGAATATCCCCTGCAGATTGTGGGAGATGCGCCTGTCCTGAAACAGATTAAAAATATACATGTTGCAGACGGCGGTAACAAAGATGCTGCAGTGCGGGCGATTCTGGAAGCGGATATTGCTGCGACCTGCGTGGGCGCGAAGGCAATCCAATATATCATTCCGAATCTTGCCGCAGGAATCCGTGCCCGGTGCGATGCCGGAAAGAAGCCGCTGAATTTGCTGATATGCGAGAATTTGATGGATGCGGATGCATATATCCGTGAACTGCTTGCAAAAGAACTCACGGAAGATCAGCTCGGGCAGATCGGTTTGGTGGAAACCTCTGTTGGCAGAATGGTTCCAGCGTTGAAGCAGGAGGCAGGGAGTGAAGAAGTTAATCCCCTGCGGATTGCCGTAGAAGAATATTGTGTTCTTCCTGTGGACCAGGCTGCCTTTGTCGGAGAAATTCCCAAAATCCCCAATATGGTGCCGTTTACGCCCTTCCACTATTATATAGAGCGCAAGCTGTTCATCCATAACATGGGACACGCAGTATGCGCATATCTGGGACAGATTTTAGGTCATACCTATATTTGGGAAAGTATTGCGGATCCGTTTGTCCGTTTGCTGGCGCAAAATGCAATGCTGGAGTCTGCAGGAGCGCTCAGCAAAAAATACAGGGTGGACTGCACACCCATTTTACAGCATATCAGCGATTTGCTCCGCCGGTTTACCAACCGTGCACTGGGAGATACCTGCGCCCGGGTAGGTGCAGATATTCCGCGCAAGCTGGCACGTCTTGACCGGCTTACCGGTGCGGCTTGTACGGTGCTGGAGCAGGGAGCGTTCCCGGTATATATATGTACGGGCAGTGCTGCCGCGCTGTATTGCTATATTCGGGATAACGGACAAAGTCCGGCGGATGCAGAGGAAATTTTAACATCTCTGACGGGACTTGCGGCGGATCATCCGGTGACAGTGTGCACGCTGGAAATGTATTCGTATTTTGCTGCGGGTGAGGATTTGTGTGCAATCTTTACCGCAGCAGAAGGAAAGCTGCATGAAAAGCTTGGCATGATTGTGTAAGGAAGTGCAAATGTTGTAAGCCCCCCTTGTGCAAAGTTCCACATAGTACCAATTTAAAAAGGCTCCCCCCGTAAAGGGAACTCCCGCAAAGCGCCAAATTAAAAAGCCTCC
>BLMO01000206.1 GCA_011957885.1 Clostridiales bacterium | reverse complement strand
GCCTCCCTTGTGCAAAGGGAGGTGGCGCGGCGTAAGCCGTGTCGGAGGGATTGTTTCGCTGTACCGTTGATTTATAGTTCCTGCAAAATGACAGTATAACAATCCCCCACCTGCTTTACAGGAGCCCCCTTTACACAAGGGGGGCTTTTTGCTAAATGCTAACGTGGGATGCCCCTACACAAGGAATTCTGAACGCATCCCCCCCTTGCCGTGGGGCAAATATTATGATACAATATTGTTAGTATTCTATTGGAGGTAGCGCCCAATGCAGCAGAAAATTATACTGCCGGAATATATAAAAAAGCTTTTACAATGCTTGGATGCCCGGGGCTGCAGCGGCTATCTGGTGGGCGGGTGTGTTCGGGACGAGCTTCTCGGCATTACGCCGGAGGATTATGACATTGCCGCACCGGCTTCGCCGGAAGTGCTGCTTGGGTGCTTTCCCGGATATAAAGTTCTGCAAACCGGTGCACGGTATGGTACGGTGACGGTTATTGCGGATGGGCACCCTGTGGAAATTACTTCTTTCCGTCGTGAGGGTGTGTATACGGATGGTCGGCACCCGGACGAGGTCGTATATACGGACGATATCATCGAGGATCTCGCGCGCCGGGATTTTACTGTCAATGCGATGGCATATCGCCCGGACACGGGACTGATCGACCCTTTCTGCGGGCAGAAAGATTTGCAGCGGAAAGTGCTTTCCTGTGTAGGAGATGCAGAAAAACGATTTTCCGAGGATGCACTGCGGATTCTGCGGGCTATGCGGTTCTGTTCAACCTTGGGCTTTTCGGCGGATGTGGCGCTGATGCAGGCTGCGGATATGTGTGCCCCTCTTTTACAGAAAATATCGGCAGAACGGATTTTTGCAGAACTGGTTAAATTTATTTGCGGGAAGTATGCCGGGGCGGTTATGCACCAGTTTGCAAAACCTCTTTGCACGGTAATTCCGGAGCTTGCGCCGGCAGTGGATTTTGATCAGAAAAATCCCCATCATGTTTACACGGTATACGGTCATATTGCAGCAACAGTGGACGCGTGCCCGCAGTCGAAAGTGCTGCGCCTGACTATGCTGCTGCACGATGTTGCAAAACCGTATGTGATGACGGAGGATGAAAACGGAATACGCCATTTTCGAGGCCATCAGGAACGCAGCGCCGGGATGGCACGGGAGATTCTTACCCGGCTTGCATGCGATAAAAAAACAATAGATAAAGTATGCAGGCTGATTTTATATCACGATATACGTCCTGCTGCAGACCGCGTTTCTGTGCATCGGTATCTGCTGCAGGTGGGATATGAAGATGCGTTGCTTCTCGTTCATGTGCGCAGGGCAGACTTGTCTGCGCAGGCACCGGCATATCATTTCCAATTTCCCTTGATTGATCAGACGGAAGAAATCATCCGCAGTTTGCAAAGAGAGGGCGCGCCTGTACGTGTGCAGGAGTTGGCAGTGGACGGCAGAGATTTGCTTTCTTTAGGGGTTCCGTCCGGTCCGCAAATCGGCGAGATGCTCGCTTGTCTTTTGCAGTCGGTGGCTGACGGGACCGTGAAAAATGAGTATGAAGCGCTTCTTCGCAAGGTAAAACAACTTGCCGGGGCAATAATCAACAAGGAAAAGTAAGGCAAAACGGTAAATTTTATGGGATTTATAGTTGCCCCGCATCTTTTTTTGTTGTATACTATATAAGTTAGAGAATATAAGTCGTATTATCGAAAGGAACGCTGCATGATTCGAGAAGATCTGAGAAATGTTGCCATCATCGCTCACGTTGACCATGGGAAAACGACCTTGGTGGATCAAATGCTGAAACAATGCGGAGAATACCATGAAAACCAGGTGGTGCAGGAACGGGTAATGGATTCCGGCGATCTGGAACGGGAACGGGGAATTACGATTCTGGCGAAAAACACCTCGGTTCTTTATAAAGGCAAAAAAATCAATATTGTTGACACCCCCGGACATGCAGATTTCGGCGGGGAAGTAGAACGGATTTTGAAAATGGTCAACGGCGTTATCCTTTTGGTTGACGCTGCGGAAGGCCCCATGCCGCAGACGCGTTTCGTTCTGGGACGGGCTATGGAACTGGGACACCGGGTTATTGTTGTGGTAAACAAAATCGACCGCCCCGATTCCCGTGTGGATGAAGTGATTGATGAGGTTCTGGAACTGCTTATGGATCTGGATGCTACGGATGAACAGTTGGATTCTCCCATGCTGTTCTGTTCCGGACGTGCAGGTACTGCTTCCATTGATCCTCATGGCACCGGTGAAGATCTGAAGCCTCTGCTGGATACGATTCTGGAGTATATCCCTGCTCCCCAGGGGGATCCGGACGCGCCGCTGCAAATGCTGGTGTCTTCGATCGACTATAACGAATATGTGGGCAGAATCGGTATCGGACGGATTGAACGGGGCAGCATGCATGTGGGCAGTGAAGCGGTGATTGTGAATTATCATACACCAGATGCACCGCCGAAAAAGATGAAAATTGTGTCCTTGTATCAGTATGACGGTCTTGGAAAGGCTACAGTAGAAAGTGCTTCTATGGGAGATATCGTATGCTTCTCCGGCGCAGAGGAAATTACGATTGGCGATACCATTACCGCGCCATCTGATCCTGAACCGTTGGAATTTGTTAAAGTCAGCCAGCCTACCATGGAAATGACCTTTTCTGTAAATGACAGTCCCTTTGCCGGCAGAGAAGGCAAGTTTGTCACTTCCAGACAGATTCGGGACAGATTATATAAAGAAACGCTGCGGGATGTGTCCCTGCGTGTTTCCGATGGCGATACAACGGACAGCTTTAAGGTTGCCGGGCGGGGCGAAATGCACTTGTCCATTCTGATTGAGACTATGCGTAGAGAAGGCTTTGAGCTTTGCTGCTCCACGCCTCATGTTCTGATGCAGGAGATTGACGGACAGCTTTGCGAGCCTATGGAGCAGGTTACTGTGGAAGTGCCGGAAGCGTATGTAGGAACGGTTATTGAAAAGCTTGGTTCCCGTAAGGGGGAACTGTTGGAGATGAATCTGCGGGGAAGCCGCATGAAGATAGAATATTCTATCCCTGCCAGAGGCTTGTTCGGATATCGCAGCGAATTTCTGACAGATACCCGGGGAGAGGGTATCATCAGTTCCATATTTGCAGGATATCAGCCCCATAAGGGGGAAATTACAGTGCGCTATACTGGCTCTCTCATTGCAAGCGAGCAGGGTGAGTCTACTTCTTACGGATTGTATAATGCGCAGGATCGCGGTGTAATGTTTATCGGCGTGCAGACTCCGGTATATGAAGGCATGATTGTAGGCGAGTGTCCCAAGCAGATGGACATTGCGTTGAACGTATGTAAGAAGAAGCATCTTACATCCATTCGTTCTGCAGGTGCGGATGAGGCGCTGCGGCTTGTTCCCCATAAGCAGTTTAGTCTGGAGCAGGCAATCGAGTTTATCGGGGATGACGAGTTGATCGAAGTCACGCCGAAATCCATTCGTCTGCGTAAACGCACGCTGAATACAGAGCTGCGTTTGAAGGAAGAATCCCGGGCAAGAAAAGGAATGTAATATAAGAAAAAGCCTCCATCAGGAGGCTTTTTGTACTTAAGCTAAAAAGATCCCCTTTGTGCAGGGATTCGTTTTACGAATCCAGGGGCATGCCGCGTTAGCGGGTGGGGGATTGTTATACTGTCATTTTGCGGGAACTATAAATCAGCAGTACAGTGAAACAATCCCTCCGTCGCACCTGCGGTGCGCCACCTCCCTTTGCACAAGGGAGGCTTGGGCTGGTTTGGGTCTCTTGTGAGGATGGCTTCATAGGGAGATGTTATAAATTTCAAATTTGAAAGTCTCCCCTTGTGCAGTGGTTCGTTTCACGAACCACTGGGGCATGCCGCGTTAGCGGGTGGGGGATTGTTATACTATCATTTTGTAGGAACTATAAATCAGCAGTACAGCGAAACAATCCCTCCGTCACAGCTGCGCTGTGCCACCTCCCTTTGCTGGGGGAGGCTGATGAAGCAGACGGAGACTTACGGTATTTCTCCTTGTAAGAGGAAGCTTGAATTTTTTAGGATGCAGTCAATATCCTAAATGTAGATTTACATCAAAATTATAACCCTATTTCTCCCATAAACTTCCGAAACGCTGTGGGCAGTGAAAATTCCTCCAACAGTGTCTGCTCTGTGACCCAGACAAAATCACTATTCTCATTTTCGCATTCCGCACAGTAGCAGCGCATGTGCCATTCGATATGTGTAAAAATATGCTTTTTTGGCGTTCCTTCTGTAAGCGTTTGAACGGATAGTCCCTGTCCTGCCAGCCATACTTTTGCCGCAATCGGGTCTAAATGCTCTTCCGTATTAGGAAATTCCCACAGCCCGCCGAGTAATCCGCCCGGCTGTCGGCGGTGCAGAGCAATTTTATTTTTGCAGCGCAGGAGAAATACAGTTTTTTCTTCCTTTTTACGGGGCTTTTTTTGTACAGTAACCGGGAATACAGCCTGCGTGCCGAATTCAAATGCACCGCAAATTTGCTGCAGGGGACATGCCATGCATTTTGGGGCTGTGTTTGGTATGCATATGACCGCGCCAAGCTCCATAAGCGCTTGGGTAAACGCGCCGCACTGTCCTTCCGGGTAAATGGCGGCAAGCAATTCCGACACTTGCTTTTTTTCTGCGGTGCCGGTCAGATCCGCATCCCATTCCAGCAGACGGGAAACAACCCGCAGCACATTGCCGTCCACTGCCGGGGTAGGCTGTCCAAAGGAAATGGACGCAACAGCCCCTGCCGTGTACGGACCGACTCCGGGCAGGGAAAGAATATCTTCATATCGCTCCGGAAATACCCCGCTATATTGTGAGCAGATTATTTTTGCCGCTTTTTGGAGATTTCTCGCGCGGGAATAATATCCCAGTCCCTCCCACAGCTTTAGGAGCTGTTCCTCCGGCGCATTTGCCAGCGCTTCTATGGTAGGAAGCTGTTCTATGAAACGGAGAAAATAGGGGATCACTGCGGCAACTCTTGTTTGCTGCAGCATGATTTCCGAAACCCAAACCCGATATGGGTCCGTATTTTCCCGCCAGGGAAGTGTGCGCGCGTTTTTGCAATACCAGTCCAGCAAAGGCTGGGGCACTTGCGAGAGAATGAAAAGACGGTTATTTTTGTCCATTTTTCTGCTTTGTATATGTTTTGATTGCATCAAAGCTTTGCGCGCTGATTACATGTTCAATACGGCATGCATCCTTTGCGGCGATTTCCGGATCAACTCCAAGTGAAGTGAGCCACTGGGATAAAAAAGTATGCCGCTCATATGTTTTTTCTGCAATTGCTTTGCCTGGCTCCAGCAGTGTGATATATCCGTCTGCGCCCATTTCTATATATCCGTTTTCCCGCAGGTTTTTCATTGCAATGCTGACGCTGGGCTTGGAATACCCCAGCTCATTTACAATATCAATTGAACGAACCGAACCCTTGCGGTTCTGCAGGATCAGAATTGTTTCGAGATAGTCTTCGGCAGATTCTTGTATTTTCATAAAAAATCCCCCCTTTTTTTACTATTCAGTATAACATATACCGCATGTTTATTGCAAGGAAGATTTTGCAGAAAGCTGAAGGAATGTAAGACGTATGTGAAAAAGAGGAAGAACAGGCGAAAACCCGTTCTTCCTCTTTTTCATATTATAAAGTCAAGCTTATTTCTTGTACATTGGACCATATGCGGCACATGCCCGGTAATCCTGTCCTTCCTTATCCATGCCGAATGCGTTAAATGCAGCCGGACGGAAGATATCCTCCTCCGGTACGTTATGCATGGAAACAGGGATGCGCAGCATAGAACACATCGTAATCAAATCTGCACCGATGTGACCGTAGCTGATTGCACCGTGGTTTGCGCCCCAGTTGTTCATTACGTCATATGCTGTAGCAAACGCGCCCTTTCCTGTGGTGCGCGGTGCAAACCAAGTACACGGCCAGGTATAGTCGGTGCGTTTCCACAAAATATCGTTTACCTGCTCCGGCAGATGAACCGTCCAGCCTTCTGCAATTTGCAGAACCGGTCCGAGTCCCTGTACCAGATTCAGGCGGATCATTGTTACAGGCATTTCTGCTTCCGTGCAGAACCGGCTGGAATATCCACCGCCGCGGAAATATCCAACATCTGCTGCGTTCCAGGTTGTCGCTGCCAGAATCGCGTCCTGATCCTTTTCGGTTACTTCGTACCAAGGCTTCATTACGGGATTGCCAGCTTCATCCAGCGCTTTTCCGGATGCGTCCAGACATGCAGCGCCAGAGTTGATCAGGTGAATAAATCCGCAGGATTCTGCTGCTTTGCCTTCCAACTGATATCCGGTAGCTTCAAATACAGCAGAGGGGCTCCAGTATGTACGTACGTCTGCAAAAATCTGGGGACGGTTTGTAAGCAGCTTCATAAACAGCATGCCCAGTCCGTTTAGCACGTCGTTTTCTGTTGCCAGGATATACGGCTCTCTTGCGCCGTTCCAGTCAAAGGAGGTGTTCAGCATTGCTTCTGCAAAGTCTGCGTTGGGATAGAAGTCTGTCCACTGGCGCTGTCCCTGGAATCCGGCTGCGATGGCGTTGTGTCCTACCATTTCCTCTTCCCGTCCGGCAGGCAGCTTGTCGTTGCCGCACATGAGGTCTTTGATAATGACCATCATTTTTACAACGAATTCCCAGTCAGCGTCCTTTTCTTCTCTGGACTTCTGCAATTCATCCGGGTTTTTATCAAATCCTTCCTTGCATTTTTCTTTCGTCCATGCAAGGGCTTTCTGATATTCAGCTTCGTCATAGATTCCTTCAGACATCCGGCGGATGATTTCTACCTCGTCAACGGATTCTACCCGCATGCCCAGATATTCTTCAATGAATGCGGAATCAATAATAGATCCGCCGATACCCATACAGATGGAACCGATCTGCAAATAGGATTTGCCCCGCATAGTAGCAACGGCAACAGCGGCACGTCCGAACCGCAGCAGCTTTTCTTTTACGTCTGCGGGGATTTCCGTAGCGTCTGCCGCCTGTACGTCCCGTCCGTAGATGCCGAATGCCGGCAGTCCCTTTTGCGCATGGGTTGCCAATACAGAAGCAAGATACACTGCACCGGGACGCTCTGTTCCGTTGAAGCCCCATACTGCTTTGATCGTGTTGCGATCCATATCCATGGTTTCTGCACCGTAGCACCAGCAGGGTGTTACGGTCAGTGTGATGTCTACGCCTTCCTTGCGGAATTTTTCTGCACAGGCAGCAGCTTCGCCAACCCGTCCGATGGTAGTATCTGCGATCACAACTTTTACCGGCTCGCCGTTGGAATACCGCAGGTTCTCCTCAAAGAGTTTTGCGGCGCTTTTTGCCATATTCATTGTCTGATCTTCCAGAGATTCCCGTACTTTCAGCGCGCCGCGCCGTCCGTCAATTGTGGGGCGGATTCCGATTACAGGGTAATCGCCAACCAATCTGTTCTGTGCCATATGTATATTCCTTTCAGTAGCAAATTTTACTATGCTCATCATAGCACACATTGCACGAAAGTTCAAGAATATATAAAATCTTTTTTATAATCTTTGTTTACATTTTTTCCTTGATTTCTAAGACTGCGTAGTATAAAATACAGAAAGAATCAATGCTTTAAGGATAAATGGAGAGACTATGCGCTGGACGGAAAATTATATTGTAAACAGCCACGACCCGGATATGAATCATATAGTGAGTGCATCCGGGATGATGCGGTATATGCAAGATGCTGCGAACTGTCAGATGGAGGGGGAAAAGCCCTCCTATAACGAATTGCTGGAACAGGGAAAAGCGTTTGTACTCAGCCGCCTGCGGATGAGCATTTATCATCCTTTGTATAATCATGATAAAATCGATACCCAGAGCTGGGCTTGCGAATCCTCCGGTGCATCCTTCAACCGGTGCTACTGTGTAAAAAAGGATGGGGTGATTGTGGCGGAGGCCACTTCTGTTTGGGCACTTTTGGATGTTGCAAATCACCGGCTGTGCAGGGTGTCCGATTTTGAAAACGGATATAGTATGGACGATATGCTTCAACTGGACATGCCCGCCCGGTTCCGTATTCCCCAGGAGATTAATCTTTCACTGGTTGGAGAACGCTGTGTGGAATATCAGGACGTGGATATGAATCGTCATATCAATAACACCCGGTATCCGGATATTTTATGCGGTTACCTCCCCACAATGGAAGGGATGCGGGTGATTAAACTGGAAATCAATTATATTTCCGAAGCACCCCTTGGAGAAGCACTGAAAATATACATGGGATCTGCCGGCGATGGAACGTATTATTTCAGAACAGTGCGCAGCAGTGGCAAAACCAATGTGGAAGCGGAAATCATGCTTGAGGAGATTGGCTAAGGCACAAACGTATAAGGCCCCATGTGTTGGGGGACTTTGCGAACTTCAGGGGCATCCTGCATAGCGGGTAGGGGATTGTAATATGCAGGATCTATAAATCGACAGAATTGCTTAGACAATCCCTCCGGCACGGCTACGCCGAGCCACCTCCCTTTACACAAGGGAGGCTTTTAAGAGAGTGAAGCTTACGCGAGCC
>BLMO01000205.1 GCA_011957885.1 Clostridiales bacterium | reverse complement strand
AACTCTGCTTTGCATGTCATTCAAAATGATAGCAGAACAATCCCCCACCCGCTCCACGGGAGCCCCCTTTGCACAAGGGGGCCTTTTTACTGGATGAAACTATTGCGTGACAGCTCTCTTTGCTGGGGGAGCCTTTTATGTTGGGTGAAGTTATCACGTGACAGCCCCTTTCCCTTTATAAAACAAACGCCTCCCTATCATAGAGAGGCGCTTATCACAGCATTACGGCTTATATTTCGTATATGTGTTGATTGCGTCAAACACAGGCTTATATTCAGACCACCCAAACGCGGTAACCAATATAAACCGGGGACGGGTGTACGGCGCGTTTTCTTCCGTACAGGGAGCAGCAAAGGTGGCAAGACAATGCCGGGCTTCCGGAGTGTATCCAGTTTTTCCTCCCTGCACATACATTCCCTCCGCTTCTGTTCCTTCCATACGGGAATACAAAGTGCTGCGCAGTTCAATCCCTTCGGGGTGCTCCGCGGTTGCCGTTGTTGTATATTTGTATGTAGACAATATCTGCCGCAGCTCTGGAATGGAAATGGCATATTCCAGAATCAACGCCATTTCATGACATGTAGAATAATGATCATCGTCATGGAGGCCGCTGACCGTTACAAAGTGGGTATTTTCCAGTCCTAGACGCTGTGCAGTTTCATTCATCATCACTGCAAATCCTGTTTCGCTGCCGGCAATTGCCAGTGCCAGACCAACTGTGGCATCTGCACCGGAAGGAAGGATCGTTCCATACAATAAATCCCTGTATGGAACAGTCTCGCCCGGTTTAAATCCGGCTACAGATGCGCCCGCCTGATACAGCGGATCAAATATTTCTGCTGGAAAGGTATATGTGGCGTTTAAATCGTCCAAGTGTTCGTATGCAACGATCAGCGTCATAATCTTGGTCATAGAAGCAGGATAAATTCTGCTGTCCCCGTTTTTGGAGGCAACCACCGTATTGCTTTCAAGATCAATCAAAATTCCATACTCGCTGTCGATCACCAAATCCTCCGTTTCATCGGAATAGGCGGCAAACGTGGGAAATGCATCCGCATTGCCATCAGCAATGTCAGACTTTTCCGCGCGGTTTACCATTTTCGGCGGTGCTGTGGTGACCGCGCCATCCGTATTTTTATTGGATGCACAGGACTGCACTGTACTGATAATTACTGTTATCAAAATCAGCGCTGCAAATAAAGCTGCCAAAATAAAATTGCGGCTGACAGGTTGTTTGGACTTTACATGTGCAGAATTGCTGCGAGGGCGCGGCGCATTATTATGCAATGGCGGCATAACCCGCTGTGCCCTCTCGTTCCGCGATACATTCGAATTGGATCTGCCTGCAGGCACTTTTTGCTGCCGCTGTATCATCAGATCCGGCGAACGGCGTGCAGGAGGGGTTGAACGCACCTGATGACGGACAGGTTTACGCATATTTACATTTCGATTGGAAGTAGGTCGCCGCATATTCTGTTTATCGGGCAAATGATTCATGGACGCCCCCTCCTAAAGTAATATCAATCTATATTATTTTACAGGATAAACGCACATTCGTCAACAGATAGAATGTAAATATATAGAACGCAAAGCTATTTTTGCACAAAAATACATTGACAAAGGCGCAAAAATGTGCTATCATAAGCAAAGTTACAAGGGCCATTAGCTCAGTTGGTTAGAGCATCCGGCTCATAACCGGACGGTCCGGGGTTCGAGTCCCTGATGGCCCACCAAAAAGCATCGCATGATACTAATGCGATGCTTTTATCTTTTACAGTACATTTCCACATCTGCTGCAATATCTACAGAGGTAATTCTATTGAAAAAGAAAATTTTAAAACTTTCGATTATAACGATCGCTGTTATTTTGATATTTGGCATCATTTTCAGCGTTTTAGTTTGGAACGGTGTAATTATACTAAATGAATCTGCCGCCAAAAAATATCCTGTAACAGGTGTTGATGTTTCTTCTTATCAAGGTGAAATTGATTGGGAAATCTTATCTTCTCAAAATATCTCCTTTGCTTTTATAAAAGCTACGGAAGGCAGTTCTTTTGTCGATGAACATTTTGCATACAATTATGCAGAAGCGAGAAAAACAGATCTTGCAGTGGGAGCATATCACTTCTTCAGCTATGACAGCCCCGGCGCTGCACAGGCTGAAAATTTCATCAATACCGTTGCACCCCACGCAGGCATGCTGCCTCCTGTTATAGATGTTGAATTTTACGGTGATAAAGAGAAAAATCCGCCGGCAAGGGAAGATGTTTCTGTTCAGCTGAAAGCGATGCTTACCAAACTGGAAGAACACTATAAACGAAAACCAATCCTTTACGCAACGGAAAACTCTTATGCCCTATACTTGAAAACCGACTACGGGGAATATGACATCTGGATACGTAACGTACTGACAAAACCCAGGCTCTCTGATAACAGAGAGTGGAAATTCTGGCAATATACCAATAGAAAGCGACTCAAAGGATATGTAGGAAAAGAAAAATATATTGATGTGAATGTATATAATGGAACGATGGATGATTTTCATAAATATGTCAGATCAGGAGGAACATAATGATGGATTTCACATACGAAAAATCCTGCGGTGCAATTCTTTACACAAGGGACAACGGCAACATTGAGTATCTTGTCATTCAAAATATCGGCGGAATTTTCGGTTTTCCCAAGGGGCATATGGAAGAAAATGAAACGGAAATGGAAACTGCCATACGTGAAATATATGAAGAAGTTGGCATCATACCAAACTTCATAAACGGATTCAGAGAAATTGACGAGCACCCACTCCCTGATAAAAAAAGCGTTATGAAACAAATTGTATATTTTTTGGCAGAATACAGCAATCAGACAGTTACTTATCAGAAGGATGAGTTGATCGGCGCTGAACGAATGTCTTTTGAGGATGCAATTGCCTCGCTGCAATTTGATGGAATAAAAAAGATATTAACTAAAGCAAACAAATTTATTACAGACTAAAAAAAGAGGGGGAATTTCCCCCTCTTTTTTAAAGCAAATTAAAATCAGACAATACCCTGTGCCATCATTGCATCTGCTACCTTCAGGAAGCCTGCAATATTTGCACCTGCAACAAGATTATCTTTCATATCAAACCGTTCAGCAGCCGCTGCACAGTTCTTGTAAATGTTCACCATAATGTTCTGCAGCTTTGCGTCAACCTCTTCAAAGGTCCAGCTGTACCGCATGGAGTTCTGGCACATTTCCAATGCGGAAGTAGCAACGCCGCCGGCATTTGCAGCCTTAGCAGGTCCGAAGAATACGCCCGCTTTCTGGAATGCTGCGATTGCTTCCGGTGTGGAAGGCATGTTCGCACCCTCAGCAACAGCAAATACACCGTTTTTGATCAGCGCGTTTGCAGCGTCCTCGTCCAACTCGTTCTGGGTTGCGCAGGGCAGCGCGATATCGCAGGGGATTGTCCAGATTCCGCTGCAGCCTTCTGTGAAGGTTGCGTTCGGATGTGTCTGGGTATATTCGGAAATACGTCCGCGTTTTACTTCCTTAATTTCCTTTACAGCGTCCAGATCAATTCTGTTGGCATCATAGATATATCCGGAGGAGTCAGAAAGTGCAACAACCTTTGCACCAAGCTGAGTAGCCTTTTCCGTAGCGTAAATCGCAACGTTTCCGGAACCGGAGATTACAACAGTCTGTCCCTTGAAGCTCTTGCCTTTTGCCTGCAGCATTTCTTCTGTGAAGTAGCAGAGACCGTAACCTGTAGCTTCTGTTCTTGCAAGAGAACCGCCGTAGGTAAGTCCCTTACCGGTGAGCACGCCTACAAACTCATTGCGCAGACGCTTGTACTGACCGTACAGGAAGCCGATCTCTCTGCCGCCTACACCGATATCACCTGCGGGAACGTCTGTATCCGCGCCGATGTGCTTGGAAAGCTCTGTCATAAAGCTCTGGCAGAACCGCATGATTTCCATGTCGGACTTGCCTTTGGGATCAAAGTCACTGCCGCCCTTGCCGCCGCCGATGGGCAGACCGGTCAGGCTGTTTTTGAAAATCTGCTCAAATCCCAGGAACTTGATAATACCTTCGTAAACAGACGGATGGAAACGAAGTCCTCCCTTGTAAGGACCAATTGCAGAGTTGAACTGTACACGGAAGCCTCTGTTCACCTGCACCTTGCCGTTATCGTCAACCCACGGCACACGGAATTTGATCACCCGCTCCGGCTCAACGATAGATTCGAAAATCCCCCGTTCAATATATTCAGGATGGGCTGCAGCCACCGGCTCCAGAGATTCCAGCACTTCACGCACTGCCTGATGAAATTCCGGCTCACCCGGGTTGCGCTTTATTACCCGATCCATTAAATCTGCAAAATATTGATTTTGAAAAGCCATACTATGTTTCCCTCTTTCTGTTTATTCAAGTTTGCTTTTTTATTTTACACGGGTTTTGCAAGTTTGTCAATATAAAATTGCAATTTTTACAAAAAATGCAGTTTCCTGTCATTTATAACGCCCAGGAAAAGTATTCCTTGCAGTCTTTGCTGATTTATGTTAAAATAATTTTATTATCTTCTTTACATAAGAAAGGAGCCAGCCAAAATGTCCGAAGTTTATTTTTCACCTATGGCATTTTCCAGATATGAAGCGTCCGAGACGCTTCCCGAAAAGTTTTCCCGCATGCTTGCAGCCTGCGGACTGGGAAAAGCCGTACAGGGCAAGAAAGTCGCTATAAAAATGCATGTGGGAGACGGCGTTTCCTATTCCACCATCCCGCCGATCTTCGTGCGCAAGCTGGTACAGTTTGTGCAGGATAATGGCGGTGAATGTTTCATCACCGACCATTATGTGGCACGCCGCCGTCCTCACGAGAGGGGCTATTCCGAAGCAGGGCTTGGATGCCCCGTACTGGACGACTGTGCCTATTTCGGAAAATATTTTTACACAATTGAAGCAGACTATAAAAAGCTGCGGCATGTGGATGTTGCCGGCCTGATTTACGATGCGGATTTCATGATTGATTTTTCTCACGTAAAAGGGCACGGTGCATGCGGATATGGCGGCGCGTGCAAAAATATTGCCATGGGATGCGTAACGGACCGCACTCGACACGAACTGCATTCTCTGGAAGGAGGACTTTTGTGGGACGCTGACAAATGCGTGCGCTGCAATAAATGTCTGGACGCATGCAACCACTACGCCAATCATTTCGGGCAGGACGGCGCATATCACGTAAACTACCACAACTGTACCCTGTGCCAGCACTGTGTGAAGGTCTGCCCGACCAATGCGATCACACTGGACTCCCATGACTACACCGACTTTCAAACAGGAATGGCGCTGTGCACCAAAACCGTTTGCGACACCTTTGCACCGGGCAATATTTTCTATATCAATGTGCTCACACAGATTACCGCCCTGTGCGACTGCTGGGGCATGACTACACCAGCTCTTGTTCCGGATATCGGCATCATGTCCAGCTGGGACATGGTTTCCATCGAGCAGGCGTCTGTAGACGCAGTCAAGCTGGAAAATCTGATTCCCGAGGGAATCCCGCAGGGAATGGAGCTGAAGCCGGAAGGACATCTCTTCTACCGGCTCCACGGAAAAGATCCGTATGTGCAGATTGAAAAATTAGAAGAAGTCGGGCTTGGCACAAAGGACTATACATTAACAATAATAAAATAAAAAAAATTTCACCAAGAGGCGCATATGACGAGCAATCTGGAAATACTATATACAAAGCGGATCAATACGATCTTTTTTGATTTGGATGCAACCCTGGTTCCCTGTGTACAGGCTGAACTGACAGACGCATATTTCGGCGACCTGCATAAATTTGCCGTAGGAAAGTTGGGCAGCGAGGCAGCAAAACGGTTTGACAAGGCAGCCATGAAAGGCTTTCGCGCGATGAAGCAAAATGATGGAAGCATGTTGAATATCCAACTGTTTCGCAATGCATTTTATCAGGAGTGGCAGGATTTCCCTTTTGATGTGGTAGCCTTTTATCAGGAATTCTACAACGGTCCTTTTGAAGCGGTAAAACGGGTGGTCCATTTTCGCGGCAGCGAAAAGCGTCTTCTGCATAGTCTGCGCAAAAAAGGATACAAGCTTGTTTGCGCTACAAATCCGGTATTTCCCCTGTCTGCCAACCGCCGGCGTATGGCCTGGGCGGGAATTGCGCCCGAAGACTTCGACTATATCACCAACTTTGATAACTGCCACTACTGCAAACCGTCAGCCAGCTATTTCAAAGAAGCTGCTGCTGCGGTGGGTTCGCCGACCGAACTATGTTTGATGGTAGGCAACGACGCAGTGGACGATATGGGCGCGCTGGACGCGGGAATACAGGTGATCCTGATAACCGACTATCTGCATGTGCGGGGCGAGCGATCACTGGATCAGGCAGGGGCAATGGATTATGCATCCTTTTTGCAGTTCGCACAGATGCTGCCGGCAGTGGATTGACGAAAAATCAAAAAAATCAGAAAAAGATCCGAAAGGGTCTTTTTCTTTTTTATATGAAATTTGTATCATGCACAAGACCAAAGGCTCCCGCATAAGCGGGTGGAGGGATCGCCACTCACTGTTTAAGCCCCTAACAAGGAGAGTGGGCAAAGCGTACACACTTTATTAGGTTCCCCCCCGGTAAAGGGAGCTCCCGCGAAGCGGGTGAGGGATTGTAAAACTATCATTTTAAATAATCAGTAAATCGACAGGTCTAATGAAACAATTCCTCCGTCACACCTACGGTGTGCCACCTCCTTTTGCACAAAGGAGGCTAATAAAGTATGTGCAGTAGATATCATCAACCACGGCAAAACGGAGGTACAGACACCAATGAAGCAAGACAGTCAAGCACTGTATTTATTCCATGAAGGAACAAACTACCGCACCTATGAATACCTTGGCGCACACCGCACCGGAGACAGGTATACCTTCCGCCTTTGGGCACCGGGCGCGGATGCAGTATTTGTTGTAGGCGCATTCAATAACTGGGAAGAAACAGATCCCATGACGCGCATCGACCCTGCGGGCGTCTGGGAAGGGACAATCCCCGCAGACCGCTTTGGAGACGGCTACGGTTACAAATACAAGCTGCACACGAAAAAGGGAGATTTGTACAAAGCCGATCCATATGCCTTTTATGCGGAGCTTCAGCCTAATACCGCCTCCCGTTTCTGGAATATAAACGGATTCACCTGGCACGACCAGATTTGGATGCGCGCACGCAGACACAAATATACAAGAGAAAACTGCCACAGGCAGCCGCTCAATATCTACGAACTCCATGCCGCATCCTGGATGCGCCGCAGCGACGGCACATATTTATCCTATAGAGAACTTGCAAGAGAACTCGCCCCCTATGTCCTGCAAATGGGATACACCCATGTGGAACTGATGCCGATTATGGAATATCCCTTCGACGGTTCCTGGGGATATCAGCTTACAGGATATTTTGCCCCCACCTCCCGACTCGGCACACCGCAGGATTTTATGGCGTTTGTAGACCATATGCACAGCGCCGGAATCGGTGTGCTGCTGGACTGGGTGCCGGCACATTTTCCAAAAGATGAAGCTGGACTTTTTGAACTGGATGGCGGTCCTCTGTACGAGTATCAGGGAAAAGACCGGATGGAACAACCGGACTGGGGCACCCGATGCTTTGATGTTGGCAGACCGGAAGTACAGTCCTTTTTGATTTCCAATGCAGTATTCTGGGCATCCAAATATCATATTGACGGACTGCGTGTGGACGCAGTCGCTTCCATGCTATATCTGGACTATGGCAAAAAAGATGGGGAATGGGTACCGAACGTCCACGGAGATAACCGGAATCTGGAGGCAATCGCATTTTTCCAGAAGCTCAATTCCATTATGACCACCTACTATCCCGATGTGCTGGTGATTGCAGAAGAATCCACCGCGTGGCCGGATATCACCACCTTTGACCGGGGTGGATTGGGATTTTCTCTGAAATGGAATATGGGATGGATGAATGATACCCTCAGCTATGCCATGACTGATCCTCTTTTCCGGAAGCACAACCATAACAAGGTCACCTTTCCTATGATGTACGCTTACGCAGAAGGTTTTGTCCTGCCCATTTCCCACGATGAAGTAGTACACGGTAAAAAATCCTTCTTAGATAAAATGCCGGGTACCTATGAAGAAAAATTTGCCCAAGCGCGTCTGTTTATGGCATATATGATGACACAGCCCGGAAAAAAACTGACCTTTATGGGCAGCGAAATCGGTCAGTTTAAGGAATGGGACTACAGCGGACAAATCGAGTGGTTTTTATTAGACTACGAAAAGCACGCACAGCTCCAGCTGTATAACGCACAGCTGAACCAAATTTATCTGGAAACTCCCGCTCTGTGGGAACAGGACGACAGTTGGAAAGGCTTTGCGTGGATTGACGCAGACAACCGGGATATGAGCGTTCTTTCCTATCGGCGGATTGATAAAAGCGGGAGAGAAGTGATCATCGTTCTGAACTTCACCCCCGTAGAGCGTCTTGATTTTACGATAGGCGTCCCGCAGCCGGGAGAGTATACGGAATTTTTCAGTTCCGACAACACCTGCTATGGAGGCAGCGGAATGGAAAATGGCATCCTGACGACTTCAGACGGCGCATGGGGAGAGTTTCAGCAATATCTCACATTTAAGTTGCCTGCATACGGAGCTTGTTTTCTGCGCAGAACCCCCAAACGCTCCATATCCGATTCCACTACAACACTTTAGAATGGAGTTTATATGTTCAAGAAAAAAGAGTGCGTTGCCATGCTGCTGGCGGGCGGTCAGGGCAGCCGGCTGTACGCCCTGACCCAACAGGTCGCCAAACCCGCCGTTCCTTTTGGGGGAAAATACCGGATCATTGATTTTCCCCTGTCCAACTGCACCAATTCCGGTATCGACACCGTAGGCGTACTCACCCAGTACCAGCCCCTTATTTTAAACGATTATATCGGCAACGGGCTTCCTTGGGATCTGGACCGCGCTTACGGCGGCGTAAAAATTCTCCCCCCCTATCAGGGACAGCATTCCCGGGACTGGTACAAAGGAACTGCCCACGCCATCTATCAGAACATGCGCTTCATTGATCAGTTTGATCCGGAGTATGTTCTGATTCTGTCGGGAGATCATATATATAAAATGGACTATTCCAAAATGCTTCGGTTTCACAAAAACAGAGGGGCTGACTGTACCATTGCAGTCATTGATGTTCCCATAGAAGAAGCAAGTCGATTCGGTATCATGACAATCGACTGGGAACAGCGCATTACAAAATTTGCAGAAAAACCGGAAAAACCGGAATCCACCAAAGCTTCTATGGGGATTTATATATTCAACCGAAAAAAGCTGTACGAATATCTTACCAAAGACGCGGCAGATCCCACATCCGACAACGATTTCGGGAAAAATATCATTCCCTCCATGCTGGCAGCCGGAGAAAAAATGATGGCGTTCCAGTTTGACGGCTATTGGAAGGACGTAGGCACCATTACAAGTCTGTGGGAAGCCAACATGGATCTGCTGGGACCGCGCCCTGTTTTCTCACTGGAAGATGATACATGGCGGGTGTTTACCCGACATGATCCCCTGCCACCTCAATTTATCGGCGACAGTGCAAAAATAAAAAATTCTATCATCACGGAAGGCTGCGAAATTTACGGCACTGTGGAAAACGCCGTTCTCTTTCCAAGCGTGCGGGTCATGCCCGGCGCAATTGTGCGGGATACTGTAGTAATGGACGGCACCGTAATAGAAGAAGACGCCTGTGTGGAATATTCCATTTTGGATTCCAATGTGCATATCGGTACGGGCGCCCATATAGGCGGAAGCCGGGAGGGTGGAAACGGACTGACAGTGATCGGCGAAGGCGTTGCAATTGGCGACAATAAAACAGTGGAGGCAGGCATGATGCTGCCTGATCTGCGATAATGCAACTTTATATAAAAGAAAGGCTGGAAGACTACTATGACAGCGGCAGGACTGATTTTTTCCAATATACATGACCAAAGCGTTCCGCAGATGACCGCAACACGCACCATGGCATCCCTTCCCTTCGGCGGAAGGTACCGTCTGGTGGATTTTGCCCTGTCCAACATGGTGAATTCAGGAATCACCAAAGTAGGAATCGTAACCCATAACAACTACCGTTCTCTGATGGATCACATCGGCACCGGTAAGGACTGGGACCTTGCCCGCCGGGGCGGCGGCGTAATCATCCTTCCACCCTTTGTTACCGCTTACGAAAATTCCCGGGCGGGGAAATTATACACCACCCGCCTGGAAGCTCTGATTGGTGTAATGGAATTTATCAAGCATTGCAGCGAAGACGCCATTGTGCTGTCCGACTGCGATGCAATCTGCAACATCAACCTGTCGAAAATCCTGGAAGAGCATGAACAGGACGGTGCGGATCTGACTATTGTAACAAAGCAGATCAACCTCGGTTCCATGGAACCGAGTCCCGGAAATTCTATTATCTATGCAGATGAGGATGGGAATGTAACAGATTTTGTGGAGCATACAAAGCTGCTCCGAGGCGAGCATGACGTCAGCACCAATATTATGGTGTTCTCCAAAAGCTTTCTGCTCACCTTGCTGCTGGATGCCCTTGCCCACGGTTATACATCCTTTTACAGACAGGCACTGTCCTCCTCTATGGGAAGCGCCAACATCCGCATATACCGACACGACGGCTACTTTGGCAAAATTGACAGCCTCTCCAGCTACTACCATGCAAACATTGATCTGCTGCGCACACATACCCGGGACGCACTATTTAATGTAAAGGACAGACCCGTCTATACAAAAGTGCGCAATTCCCCACCTACCCAATACGGAGACGGCGCTGTCATCGCAAACGCCCTGATCGCGGACGGATGCCGAATCGACGGCACGGTGGTTAATTCTATTTTGTTCCGCGGCGTACAGGTACGCCGCGGAACAGTAGTCAAAAATTCCGTTTTACTGCAGGATAGTATCACAGGAGAAAATGTCACACTGAACTGTGTGATTGCAGATAAAAACGTAATTATCCGGGATGCGCGCACCTTAGCGGGTCACGAATCCCTTCCGTTTTATATCAGTAAAGGGAAAATGATTTGAAGAATACAAAAATATTATATGTGGCGGCAGAATGCATGCCTTTTGCAGCAGCGGGCGGACTGGGAGACGTAATCGGCAGTCTGCCTGCCGCACTCCGATCCGCCTGTAGGAACTGGGCAGATATCCGGGTTGCACTTCCTCTGTACGGATGTATCGACGATGCCCTGCGAGCGGAATTTACCAAAGAAGCAGAATTCTTCGTCCGCCTTTCCTGGAGGATGCAGCCTTGCTGCGTATACAGTCTGCACCGGAGTGGCGTTCTGTATTATTTTATTGAAAATGATTATTATTTTGACCGTGAGAATATCTACGGCTATCCCGATGACGGAGAACGCTTCGCCTTTTTTTCCATGGCAGTTCTGGACATGCTGGAGCATATCAGTTTTTATCCGGATATTCTCCATGCCCATGACTGGCAGGGTGCCCCCGCTATTCTGTATAATACATTTCTTTTCGGAGGCAGACCTTACTACGACAGCATAAAAACGGTGTTTACTATTCATAATATAGAATATCAGGGAAGATTTTCTATGGACATGCTGGAAGATATTTTTGCCCTGTCGCCCGCCCATGCAAAGGCTGCGGGCTGGGCTGGGGAAATCAATCTGATGCAGGGCGCTGTCGCAATTGCCGATCAGGTGACCACAGTAAGTCCATCCTATGCAAAGGAAATCCGTACCCCTTCCATGGGACACGGACTGGATACAGTGCTGCGGCAGTATGCTGCAAAGCTCTCTGGAATCCTAAACGGAATCGACTATGCATATTACAATCCTGCGACTGATCCGACTCTCACCTGTCCGTATACAAATACAACCGTCCGCCGCAAAAAGGAAAACAAATCTTCCCTGCAAACTGCTCTGGGGCTTCCCTGTCGGGGCGACATTCCCCTGTTCGCTGTAATATCCCGGTTGGTGGAACACAAGGGAACCAATCTCCTTTGTCAGGCAGTGCAGCGCCTCCTCTCCGAACAGAATGCACAACTGATTGTGCTGGGTACAGGCGAAAATCAATATGAAACCTTTTTTGAAGGGCTGGAGAAATCTTTTCCCCAAAAGATGCGTGCCCTCATAAAATATGACAGAGCCCTCTCCAAGCAAATCTATGCCGCCGCTGACTTTTTCCTTATGCCCTCTGCAAGCGAACCCTGCGGACTGGCGCAAATGATTGCCTGCCGCTACGGTACGATTCCCATCGTCCGGAAAACCGGCGGGCTGTCCGATTCGATCAAACCCTTTATCGTCAAAAAAGATCAGGTACAGGGCTGCGGTCTTGTTTTTACAGAATACAGCACGGACGCGCTGTATGAAAAAATCACACAGGCAATTCGCATCTATAAAGACACACATCTGCATCAGAAAATGGCAGCGCAGATTATGCAGCAGGATTTTTCCTGGCACACCTCAGCAGGCGCGTATATTGATTTGTACAATAGTTTATGTTCCCCACAGAAAGGATAAATTTCCTATGAACGATACCTCAAGCGTACTTGCAGTAAAAACCGATATTGTAAAAAAACTGTCCCGCTATTTCGGCTGTTCCCCACGGGAAGCCTCACCCGAACAGGCATACAAGGCGGCTGCAATTACCGTTTTGCACATTCTCACGGAAAAAAGACAGGCTTTCAAGGAAAAAACCAATAAGCAGGGCGCAAAGAAAGTATACTACCTGTGCATGGAATTTCTTGTAGGCAGATCCCTGAAAACCAATCTGGCAAATCTGGGACTGACAGACGCCTACAGAGAAGCGCTGGCAGAATTGGGATTTGATCTGGAACAGCTCTATGAATGCGAACCGGACGCAGGACTTGGAAACGGCGGGCTCGGCAGACTCGCCGCCTGCTTTATGGATTCCCTTTCAGAGCTTGCATATCCTGCCACCGGATTTTCCATTTGCTATGAGTATGGTCTGTTTCAGCAGCGCATCGTAGACGGAATCCAGGTCGAACTGCCCGACAACTGGCTGCCCGGAGGAGGCGTATGGCTTGCCCCCCGAACCGACCGGGTGTTCCGGGTTCGTTTCGGCGGTAAAATTCGGGAAATCTGGGACAATGGACGGCTGGAAATTGCCTATGACAACTGCGAGGAAATTGAAGCAGTTCCTTATGACATGATGATCAGCGGTGCTGACAGTGAGGGCGTCAGTCAGCTTCGCCTGTGGAAAGCAAGAGACATCTCACACTTTAATATGGGTCTTTTCTCTCAGGGAGAATATTCCCGCGCGCTGGAACCCAGTGTCAATGCAGAAATTATCTGCAAGGTGCTGTATCCTTCCGATAATCATTATGAAGGCAAGCTGCTCCGACTGACACAGCAATATTTTCTGGTTTCCGCCTCCTGTCAGAATATTATCCGGGATCATATTGCCGTTTATGGCAGTTTGGACAATTTCTGCGAGAAGGTGGCAATTCATATAAACGATACCCACCCTGCCCTGTGCATTCCCGAACTGATGCGGATCTTTCTGGATGAATACAGCTACAGTTGGGAAGCCGCGTGGGATATGGTAAAACGCACCGTCACCTATACAAACCACACCGTTTTGCCGGAAGCGCTGGAAACCTGGAACGAGGACCTGCTGGCGCTCCGGCTTCCCAGAATCCATCAGATCCTGAAAGAGCTGAACGAACGATTCTGCAAAGAAATGTGGGAATACTTCCCCGGCGATTGGAATCGGATTTCCGAAATGGCAATTCTCTCTGGGGGTACGGTGCGCATGGCAAATCTGGCAGTCATCGCATCTGCAAAAGTCAATGGCGTTTCCAAAATCCATTCAGATATTATCAAAACGGGTATTTTCAAAAATTTCTATAAAATCTGGCCCGATAAGTTTGTAAACGTTACCAACGGCATTGCCCATCGCCGGTGGCTTTGCTATTCCAACCCGGCGCTGGATCATCTGATTGCGGAATGCATCGGAGATTCGTTCCGGAAAACGCCCACAGAACTAACCCGCCTGCGGGAATTTTCCGACGACGGGGAAGTTTTGCGCCGCCTCGGAGAAATCAAAGCAGAGAATAAAAAACGCCTTGCCAAAAAAATCTTTGACAAGACGGGCATGGTTCTGAACACAGATTCCGTATTTGACGTGCAGATCAAGCGTCTCCACGAATACAAGCGGCAGCTTTTGAACGCCTTGAATATTATCGGATTGCTGCTGGATCTGCAGGATAACCCGAATGCTGATATTCTGCCTCACACCTTTATATTCGGTGCCAAAGCTGCGCCCGGATACCGGATGGCAAAAGAAATCATCCGTCTGATCTGGTGTCTGGGGGAAGAAATCTCTTGGGACAGCAGAATCAGCGAAAAATTACAGGTTCTGTTTGTGGAAAACTATAACGTAACCGTTGCGGAGGCGCTGATTCCCGCAGCAGAAGTATCCCAGCAGATTTCCCTCGCAGGCAAGGAAGCCAGCGGCACAGGCTGCATGAAACTGATGATCAACGGAGCAATTACCGTCGGCACTGCCGATGGAGCCAATATTGAAATGCTGGAACAGGCAGGACATGAGAACATGTTTATGTTCGGACTTAGCGCAGAAGAAGCCCGCCGGCTGTGGGTAAGCGGATATCACAGCAGCGATTATTTTGCCGGCAGCGAACGCCTGCAGCGGATTGTCAGTCGTCTGCATACCGGCTTCAACGGAGAATCCTTTTCACACATTGCTGAGTATCTAATATCGGCGGATCCGTATATGTGCATGGCAGACTTTGAATCCTATCACAAGGCAATGCAGGATGTGAGCGAAGCATACCGAAACAAAGAGCAATGGAACCGGATGTCCCTGATGAATATTGCAGGAGCGGGACAGTTTGCATCCGTTCGCAGTGTAGACGAATATGCCAAGAATATTTGGCATCTGCAAAAGATAGAGACAGAGTCATGCTGATCCGTTTATCAGATGCACTGACTGCAGGGAAACCGCTCACAATCCGCAAGCATGCGGCAAACGGCAAAAACAGTTGGGATGCTTCCCTGCTGGGCGCCTTTTCCGTGGAGGAAACACTCACCTGGACGGTGACTCCAAGCCGTGAATATGGTGTACAGAGTGTAGTTTTGCGGATTGCAGCAGACGGCGAAGCGCCCAGAGATTTTCCCTTCACATGGCAGGAGGATGGTGCCTTTTCTCTAACACTTCCCCTAGGTGTATTATGCGAAAATATAGACAATTGTCTGTTTTACTATCATATTCTGTTGATCCGAGGAGACAGCACCCTTTTTATCAACCCAATAGACAACGTAAATTTCTATATTTCGTCAAATGCAGAAAAATCATTTCGCCTGCTGATTCACAGCGCTGACTTCACTACGCCCTTCTGGTTTCGCGGAGGTGTGATGTATCATATCTTTGTAGATCGCTTTTATAGAAGCGGGAAGGTCACGGAAAAACGAAAAAACGCCCTGTACGCGCCGGAGTGGCAGAGCGATATTACCCAATACGGCGCGTACCCCGGCGCCCATGTCCAGAACAATGAATTTTTCGGCGGCGATCTATGGGGAATTATTGAAAAGCTTCCCTATTTATCAGAGCTTGGTGTAACGGTTCTATACCTGAGTCCTATTTTTGAGGCGTATTCCAATCACAAATATGACACTGGAGATTATCAGACAGTAGACCCCGGGTTCGGTGGCAGGAAAGCCTTGGACACACTAATCGAAAAAGCGGCAGAATACGGTATGCGAATTCTATTGGACGGGGTATTCAATCACACAGGTGATGACAGCCTGTACTTTGACCGGTACGGAAATTATGGAGGCGCAGGCGCCTACGGGAACCCGGATTCACCCTATCGGGACTGGTATCACTTTGGAAAAACAGATACGGAATATGACAGCTGGTGGGGGATCAAAATCCTGCCTAAGCTCAATCAGGAAAATCCGGTATGTCGGAAATTCTTTACCGGAGCAGCCGGAATCGGCGCCCGGTATGTATCCGCAGGCATCGGCGGATGGCGGCTGGACGTAGCAGACGAATTATCCGATACCTTCTTGGATGAATTCCGAAAGTCGGTAAAAGCAGCCAATCCGGAGGCGCTCATCATCGGCGAGGTTTGGGAAAATGCAGCAGACAAAATCGCCTACGGCAAACGGCGGCGGTACTTCCGGGGCGCCCAGCTTGATTCCGTAATGAACTATCCCCTGCGGGAAGGGATCCTGTCCTTTCTTCTTTACGGAGACGGAGCAGCGCTGGCGCGGACGCTGACAGAACTATACAGCAGCTATCCGAAATGCGTGTGCGACTGTCTGATGAATCTGCTGGGCACCCATGATACCGAACGTATTCTTTCCGTACTTGGAAACGGCGGCAGCCTTTCTATGGATAATGCGCAGCTTGCAACTTATAAAATGGACGATGACACGCGCGCGCGGGGAATCCGGCTTTTAAAAATTGCCGCAACAATTCAATTTACCGTATATGGTGTACCGTCCATATTTTACGGAGATGAAGCTGGAACAGAAGGCGGGCATGATCCCTTCTGCCGAAGACCGTTCCCATGGGGCAGAGAAGACAGTGCACTGCTGAAGCATTACAAGCTTCTTGGCAAAATCCGCAGGCGCACCGTATTTGCCCAGGGAGATTTTCAGGTTTTAGAAGGGGAGCAGAACTACCTGCATTTTATCCGTTCTCAAAATGGGGAAACTGTACATGTTGCAGCCAACCTTTCAGATACCTCCCATATTTTAGATATTAAAGGGCAGGAACTGACCAGCGGAGAAATCTTTGGTGGAAGTATCCCGCCATGCAGCAGCGTGATTATATTGGAAAAGATTTAAAGCTTAATAGAAGCGGACAATTCATTGTCCGCTTCTATCGTTTTGAATAATCTTTAAGAAGGTTTTGCAGACACAATCCCTCAGTCGCTATCGCGAGATGCCCCAGTGGTTCGTAAAACGAACCACCGCACAAGGGGGCCTTTTTTAAGTTTATGCCATTGCGACAGCCTCTATGGAGCCGCGCAGCGGATCCTCACATGGAGGCCTTTTTAAGTTTGTGCCATCGCGACAGTTCCCTTTGCTGGGGGAGCCTAACCCCTCATCAATCCCCCAGCAAAAGGAGGTGGCACACTGCAAACGCCTTTCTCTTAAAAGCCTCCTTTGTGTAAAAGGAGGCGGCTCGCGTAAGCTTCACTCTCTTAAAAGCCTCCCTTGTGTAAAGGGAGGTGGCT
>BLMO01000204.1 GCA_011957885.1 Clostridiales bacterium | reverse complement strand
AAAAAAGGCTCCCTTGTGCAAAGGGAGCTCCCGCGGAGCGGGTGAGGGATTGTCTAGATATATAGTCAATTTGCAGGTGTTTTAAAATGATAGTAAGACAATCCCTCCGTCACAATCGCTACACTTGGTGCCATCTCCCTTTGCTGGGGGACACCGAAACTTATAAAACATTTTTCAATAATGAAAGGATTTTTTATCATGGAAGAATTACTCACTATTTTGGAAAACCTCAAACCCGGCGTAGATTTTGCCGCACAAACGGATCTGATCGAGGATCACATTTTGGATTCTATGTCCGTTGTAATGCTGGTTGGAGAATTGAATGATGAATTTGACATTGAAATCACCCCGGTGGATGTAGTGCCGGAAAACTTTAAAACAGTGGATGCAATTTATGCAATGATTCAGCGGCTGTCCGACGATTGATTTGCGTATATAAACTAAGTTAAACTCTGAAGGAAAGGTGTAGTCGAACAAATGGCTTACAGTTCCATTGTATATTTACTTCCGTTTCTCGGCGCGGTGCTTCTGCTGTATAATGGCATGCCGAAAAAACACCGTTGGTGTGTGCTGCTCCTTGCCAGTTATGTTTTTTACTGGTTAAACAGCCCTTCTACGTTGGTTTTTTTGCTGCTTGCCACAGCGGCGGTGTATTTTGCCGGAATCTTTCTGAATAAAATCCAAGACGGCTTTGAACTTTCGAAAAAAGCACTGGATAAGGAAGGCAAAAAGAAGCTGCGCGGCGTTGTCGGTTGGCAGAAAAAGGCAGTTTGTGCCTGCACCTTTCTGTTTGTTTTTGGTCTGCTTGCTTTTCTGAAGTATTATCCCTTCCTTAGTGAAAACATCAATCACTTTCTGGGGATTTTCACAGAAAAGCATATGCTTCCCCAATTGAAGCTGATCCAGCCTTTAGGTATTTCCTATTATACCCTGCAGGCGGCAGGCTATATTATTGATGTTTACCGGGGAAAATACCGGGCAGATAAACATATCGGCAAGGTTGCCCTGTTTCTTTCCTTCTTTCCGCAGATTGTGGAGGGACCGATTGCCCGTTTTGATCAGACTGCCGGTCAGCTCATGGAAGGAAATCGGACGACATATAAAAACCTTACCTGGGGCGCACAGCTGATCCTGTGGGGACTGTTCAAAAAAATGGTCGTTGCAGACCGTGCAAACCCCTTTGTAGCAGAGGTTTTCGGAAATTATACGGAGCACAGCGGCGCTGTGCTGCTGACGGGCGGAATTTTATTCACCGTGCAGATTTATATGGAATTTTCCGGATGCATGGACATTGTGATCGGCAGCGCGCAGTTGTTCGGCGTGGATCTTCCGAAAAACTTTGCACGTCCTTTCTTTGCTGACTCTGTCAATGACTTTTGGCGGAGATGGCATATTACTCTGGGTGCATGGCTGCGGGATTATGTGTTTTATTCCGTATCTCTCTCAAAAGGCTTTGGAAAACTATCAAAAAAAGCTAAGGAGAAGCTCAGTCCCTTTTTGGGCGCATTGATTCCTTCTGCGGCGGCGCTGTTCTGCGTGTGGTTCTGCAACGGTATATGGCATGGCGCGGGCTGGAAATATCTTGCATACGGTATGTATTATTATTTGATCATGCTGCTTGGGATGCTGCTGGAGCCTCTTTTCGCCAAAGCTGCGTCGCGTATTCATTTGAATCGGGACAGCGGCGGATTCCATGTGGTGCGGGTTTTGCGTACCTGCGTTCTGGTTGTGGGTGGTATGACGCTGTTCCGTGCCGAAAGTGTCGGCGCGTTCGGCGAAATTATGCTGCGGATCTTTACAGATTTTGCACCGGGAAGCATTGTAGACGGAACGCTGCTGCATCTGGGCATTGACGGATGGGATTTTATTGCAATTGCAGGTGGATGCGTTGTTGTTCTGATCGTAAGCATGATGCAGGAAAAAGGCTATTCTCTGCGTGAAACTGTTGCTGGTCAGAATATTGTGCTGCGTTGGACTGTGTATTTCGCTTTGATTTTCGCAGTTGTTATTTTCGGTGCATATGGCACCGGATATGATCAGGTAGCATTTATTTACGGGCAATTTTAACGGAGGGTGAGATTTAAAGATGAAAGAAAATAATAAAACCACTCTTCAGAATGTAACGAAATGTATTGTTTTTATTTTGCTTCTTGCCATGCTGCTGATGGGTGTTTCCTATTTGATGGCGCCGAAGGACAATACAAAAGAAAGCGGTATCACCAATCCGAACGCCAACGGATTTTACTCTGAGCCGAAAAATTCCATTGATGTTGTTATGATTGGTAACAGCGATGCTTACAGCGGTTTTTCACCAATGGAGCTTTGGAACGCCTGCGGATATACTTCCTATGTCAGCGCGGAAGGTTTGCAGGTTCCGGCAGGATCTCTCGCTATGCTGAAACGGATTCTGGATTATCAGAAACCGAAGCTGGTTATATTGGAAACGGACGGGATGTTTACAAAAACAGATGCCTCACAAAATATTATCAATGCGTTCAACGCAGTTCTTGGGGAACCGTTCAGCGTGTTCCGGTATCATAATCGGTGGAAAAAGCTCAAGTGGAAAGATATTTTCCGTAAGCCCTTTTACACAGCGCACTGCATCACAAAAGGGCAGATGCTGTCCAATAAAGTGAAAGGATATACCGGAGGGGAATACATGGTGGAAACGGATAAACGGGCAAAGATCCCCGGTTCTTCCATTATAGCAGTGAAGCAGATGCAGAAGCTGTGTGAGGAAAAGGATATGGATCTGCTGCTTTTGGAAATGCCCTCCGAATCTTCCTGGAGCTATAAACGGCACAATGCTGTGAAGGATTTTGCAGAGGAGCACAATCTGCCGTTTGTAGATTTGAATCTGGATCGGGATCGGTTTGATTTTGACTGGACGACAGATTCCCGGGATGGCGGTAACCATTTGAACAGCGCCGGTGCCCGCAAAGTTACCCGGTTTATCGGGGAATATTTAAAGGAACATTATGACCTTCCGGATCATCGGGAAGACCCTGATTTCAATATTTGGCATGAAGATTTCAAGGCGTATATGGAACAGGTGAAGTTTACAGAAGATGATTGAATTTATGTATGATTGTAAAAAGGAAAAATGACAATCCCCCAGTCGCTATCGCTGCGCATCACTGCGCATCACTGCGCATCACTGCGCATCACTGCGTTTGGGCGACAGCCCCCTATGGATCCGCTATGCGGCACTAAAGGGGGTATGCTGCAAAGCTTCTGCTTAACTCATTAGCCTCCTCCCGGCAAAAAGAGGTGGCACGCCCAAGCGTAGCGATCGTGACGGAGAAATTGTCCAAGCATTCTGCCGACTTGTAAATCCTGCAAAATGAAAGCGTTACAATCCCTCACCCGCTCCGCGGGAGCCCCCTTTACACAAGGGGGCCTTTTTATAATGGAGTTTGCAGGAGCCCCCTTTACACAAGGGGCATTTGGTTTTGTACTATGCGAGAGTTTGCTTTGATCAATGGAATCCGTGCAAAAACAAAACATTTTTATTTTTTTATCCCTGCTTCTTTCTATTGACTTAAAAGGTGCGGAGAAGTATAATAAAATGGTATATATCTTTTTTATTTTGAATCAGCATGCTGTATAAAATCATATAAAGTTGGTGAATTATGATGGATCGTGTTTCTAAAATCAATTATTATCTGGATATTGCTCAAACTGTTTCTGAAAGAAGTACCTGTTTGCGGCGGCGCTTTGGTGCAATTATCGTGAAAAATGATGTTATCATTTCTACTGGCTATAACGGTGCACCGCGGGGGCGAATCAATTGTACCGATATTGGAGAATGTCCCAGAGATCAAATGAATATTCCAAGAGGAGAACGGTATGAGATGTGCCGAAGCGTCCATGCGGAAGCAAATGCGATCATTGCGGCTACCCGGGAACAAATGCTCGGCGCAACCCTGTATATGTGCTGCACTTCTCCCACGGGGGAGCTTGTGGGCGGGACATGCTCCTGCATGATGTGTAAGCGATACATTATCAATGCCGGTATCGAGCGGGTATATGTCCGGAATACAAAGGATACTTTTGCTATTTTTGAAACAAAGGACTGGGTCGAAAACGATGACAGCCTTTCCGGGCAGTTCGGATATTGATGAAACGGAGAAGTCTATGAAACGTGTAACGGCGCTGCTGCTTTTACTGACGCTGCTTTTGTGCGCTTGTTCAAAAGAGGCAGTTTATACTTTTGAAAAGGACGGAACCCTGACAGATAAATCCGGGAATGCATACTACAGCGCGCCTGTAGGATATGAACCCACCAATCAAGGTGACAAATACGGGAAAATTGATGATGCCATCGGAGAAACCCTGTATCAGGTAGGCGATTTGGATCCGGAGGACTACCTGACCGGCGAGTATTCCGGCGGCGCCACATCGTTTTTTTACAGCGTAGATATAGATCTTCCGGCATTATGGGAAATGAATCCGTCTTTGTGCTATTTGTGCCAGCAGGAAACCAATATAATCACGGTTTGTACCATTGGAGACGGATCCCAAAGCGGCAGCGCAGATTCGGACAAAAAAGTGATTGAAACCGTCATATCACGTATGCACACCGCAATTGAAACTGGAAGCAGTGAATCCATTTGGCCGCGCGGAGATGTGAACGAAACCTATCAGCTGAAATTTTATTCAGACGAATGGCCAGCATTCTATTATAATTTGACACTTGCCGTTTGCGGTGGCGGAGCCTATTTGTATGATCGGCAATCCAAGATCTGTATCAATTTGGAAGATTTGCTTGTACCGTACTATGAGGCATCTGCGGCGGACAGCGTGACGGAGGCGGATATATGAATACCAATACACTGGAAACTGTAAAATCTCCGCTGGATGTACCGCAGACGGAGCAGATCAGTCAAATTCCTGCCCGGGAATTTTATTTGTTTGTATGTTCCGGTAATACCTGCCGCAGTCCTATGGCTGCAGCCCTATTTAATCATTACTATGGAACGGATACACGCATTGCCGAATCAGCCGGACTGTTTGCAGACGGATCCCCGATGTCGGAGAACGCATTCCTTGCGCTGAAGCAGGCAGGGATTGTACCCCCTGAGCATATTTCCCGCCCGGTAAGCGAAACACTGATCCGGCAAGCCACACAAGTCATTGGCATTACTGCTGCCCATGCGGACAGTCTCATTTGGTCTTGTCCTCATTTTGCTTCTAAAATAACAAAATTGCCTATAGATATTCCGGATCCCTTTGGAGGAGACTTGGCAGTCTATCAGAAGTGCTTGAAAACAATCAAGCAGGCTCTGTTTGAAATGTTTGGACCTCCGATCGAGGCGGACAATACGATATGATAGAAATAACGCTTCTGCCGAAAGATCTTTCGGAGAACTCATCCATTTTGCATCAGCTTGAAGAAATTGAGCAGATATGCTTTGCAGCGGACGCGTGGAGCCAAAATATGATTCTTTCCTCCATCCGGCAGTCGTGTACTTATGTGTGGACTGTGCAGGATGTGCAATTGCAGAAAATCATCGCATATGCTGTGTTGTATCTCGCAGGGGATGAAGGGGACGTTGCCAATATTGCTGTTCTTCCATCCTACCGGAACAGAGGGATCGGGGGGGCACTTTTTGATACCATGCTGAATCAGGCGCGAGACCAAAAGGTGCAGACAATATATCTGGAGGTAAGGCAGTCCAATACTGCTGCTATTTCTCTCTATCGTTCCCGGAATTTTGTCGAAATCGGCAAACGCAAAAATTATTACAGACATCCCCGGGAAGACGCGATCTGTATGGCGAAAACAGTATTTCACTCATAAAAAGGAAGTCTATTATGCGCATTCTGGCTATTGAATCTTCATGTGATGAAACGGCGGCAGCCGTTGTAAATATGGAACCGCAGCGGCGGGAAATCTTATCAAACGTAGTTGCATCTCAGGTGAGCACCCATGCTTTATATGGCGGCGTTGTTCCGGAAATAGCAAGTCGGGCGCACATTGAAGCTATTTCAATGGTTGTTCGGCAGGCGCAAAAAGACGCTGGGGCTTCTTTGTCCGATTTGGATGCTGTCGCTGTCACCCACACGCCGGGGCTGATTGGATGCCTGCTGGTTGGGGTGAGTTATGCAAAATCTCTGGCTTTTTCTGCAGGACTTCCGCTGATTCCGGTAGATCATATCAAGGCTCATGCTGCCGCTGCTTATTTTGACCATCCTGATTTACAGGCGCCGTTTACTGCATTGGTCGTTTCCGGGGGACATACATCCATTTATTCGGTATCTGCCCCGTCTGATTTTAAGGAAATCGGCGGAACACGGGACGATGCGGCGGGAGAAGCGTTTGATAAAGTGGGACGGATTATGGGATTGCCCTATCCCGGCGGTGCTGCTATGGATGCATTAGCGGCAGAAGGGTATGCACTGTTGGAGACGGGCGATATAGAAAAAATTCCATTGCCGTCGCCCTCCCTGCGAGACAGTCTGGATTTTTCATTCAGCGGATTAAAGACTGCATGTGTAAATTATATACATAATTATCGGCAAAGCAACGGGCTGGATAACAAAGCGCCGATTCCTCACGGGGAAAAGGTTCGTGTGGCAGTGTCCTTTACAGATGCCGCTGTTGGCGGCATCTGTAAAACATTGGATCATATTCTTGTAAATACAGATACAAAAAGGCTTGTTTTAGCGGGCGGTGTGGCTGCAAACAGCCATTTGCGCAGAACTGTCTCTCGTTTGGCAGAATCCCGTGGTGTGTCCTTATATATGCCGCCGCTGAAGCTATGTGGTGACAACGGTGCTATGGTAGGTGCGCAGGCATATTTTGAATATATTGCCGGTGTGCGTGGGGGGACGAGCTTGAACGCCTTTGCCAGCGGCGAAATTGCAGTGATCTGATACTATAGTGGAGCTAATCTGCATGTGACGAAGTTCTACAGGTGAAAGTTCTGCTGATGCCGAATTTTCCACAGGTTTTTCCACAGGGTGTGGGAAACTCTGATTTCACAGGACATTTCAGTTTTCTGCAATTGAAAATGTAAAAAATCGAATAAGGTTTTTGCCAAAAATGAAACGATCAAGAGAGGAACGGTTCCATTTGTGAAAATTAAAGTGGATTTTAACGGGCAGTGCATTCTGGTTCCATCCAGTCCCGTTTTAGATAAACTGGGGGAAGCGGACGGAACAAAGCTGCGTGTGCTTCTCTTCGTCTTAGCGAATCCTGCGGCGAAAGCATCTGATGTGTGCGACACGCTGAATATTACGCCGAAAAGTCTCTCAAACGCTTTGTCGTTCTGGGAAGAAGCCGGCGTGATTCATATAGAGGAAAATGAGCTATCAGTTAAAAAAGCAGAGGCGAAGCAGGGAGCGAAAAGTCGTTGTAAAAAAGATAACAAAAGTGAGGCGGTGCATAAGGAATCCGGCGGTGGAAACGTTACGGTATCCCGTCCAAAGCCGGTGGCAAGAGCTGCGCAGCTTCCCCATTACACTTCCGAGCAGGTTGCAAGCTATGTGAATGCCCATGCGGAAGTGGGAGATTTGCTGGTGAGCTGTCAGCAGTATATGGGAAAAATGTTCAATATTGCAGAAGTGGAAATTGTGGTAGGACTATTGGATTACCTGCATTTGGACAGTGCCTATATTTTGCTTTTGTTCTCCCATTGTCAGAAGATGGAGAAGAAATCCCTCCGTTATATCGAAAAATTGGCAATTGGACTTTTTGATGACGGAATTATGGATTATGAAGAGTTGGATGCCCATTTACAGGCGATTGAAGACGCATCCAAAATTGAAAAGCAGCTTCGCCGCCTGTTTGGTACAGGCAGACGCGCGCTGACGGCTAAAGAAAAAGATGCTTTCAGCAAATGGGGCGGCAAATGGAAAATGCCTTATGAGCTGATTGAAAAAGCCTATGAAATCACTGTGGAAAATACCGGAGGGGCGTCCGTCGCCTATTGCAACGCCGTTTTGGAAAAATGGTATCAGAGCGGATATACCACTTTAGAGCAGGTAAACGGTGCGATCACCCAGTATCGGCACGACAGGGACGGCGCAAAAGATCAGAAAGGCAGCTTTGAAACAGACGACTTTTTTGAAGCGGCACTTCGCCGCTCCTATGGGGAAGAAAATGAGAAGGAGGGATGATCATGCGCGATGCAATGAAGCGTGTGCGGGATGCATATCAGAATAAGCGCGGCGCCTCCGTGGGACGCAGCGAAGAACGCAAGGCAGCATTGTACCCCATTATTCCCGGACTGCTTGAAATTGATACACAGTTGGCAGCAACAGCGCCGAAAGTGCTTTCTGCAGCCATGTCTGGCAAGGATATAGACAAACAAATGGAGGCTTTGCGGCGGGAAAATGGTTTGCTCCGTCAAAAGCGTGCAAAGCTGTTGGAGGATGCAGGCTATCCTGCGGACTACACGGACATTGTGTATGAATGCAGTGCATGCGGGGACACAGGATTTATTGGTGTCAATATGTGCGGATGTATGCGTCGGGCGCTGGCACAGGCTATGTTGGAGGATTCCGGTCTTGGAAAACTGGCGCTTGTGCAAAATTTTGATTCATTTTCTCTGTCTTATTATAAAGAAGGTGCGGAGCGTGAGTCAATGGAGCACAATTTGCGCTCCCTGCAGAATTTCGCTCGGCACTTTTCAGCAAAGACACAGGACAGCTTTTTGTTAGTTGGTTCTACCGGGCTTGGTAAAACCCATTTATCTACGGCAACCGCTGTTGCCATAATAGAAAAAGGCTATGAAGTTGTTTACAAAACTGTGCAGAGCATGCTGGATGATTTTGAACGGGAGCAGTTTGGTAAAGGTACATATGAAGATATCCGGATGTACTATGAGGCAGATTTGCTGATCGTAGATGATCTGGGGGCGGAGATGGCAACACAGTTTACTATATCTTGTATATATAATGTAGTAAACATGCGTATCAACAATGGAAAACCTACAATTATGAGCACCAATTTGTCTCAAAAGGAGCTGCGTGAGCGGTATGCAGATCGGATTACAAGCCGTTTGTTCGGAGAATACAAGCCGCTGCTGTTTTCCGGGGTGGATATTCGTCGGCAAAAGCTTGCCGGACGGGGAAGGATATAAACAAATGCAGAAAATAAAACGCGGAATATGGATAATAGCTGCACTGCTATTATTGCTGCCGGGATGCGGCGCTGTACAGGAAACGGAACCAGATGCAGTTATCGAGTATTTATCTGAATCAAAAGAGGTGCGTGCGTATATATATGACAGTGACACTTCTATGAAATTTGCTCCCGATGATGCATTTCTTGCATTGCTTAACGGGGAATGGACAGAAAAAAGCGGCGGTGCGGACGGTGAAAAGGTAGTATCCATTATTGCAGGAACGCAGTATGAAATTTGCTTCTTTTCGGACGGAACTGCAATGATTTATTACGGATATGTGGACATTTTGGAGCGGGATCGGCAGTATTATACTTTTTCCTCCAAAGAGAATGTAGACAAGGTGCTGCAGTATATAGAAGCGAACGGATCTGTTTATGAAGAAACGACAGATGAACATGCGAATGGAAATATAGGAGAATAAATTTCATACAGTATAAAAACGAAGAAAATGATTCTCCGGATATTATAAAGGGTATAGGTATTTTAACAATGAAAATTGGCATAATGGTAGAGTCTTTCCGGAAAAGTTTTCGGGAAGGTGTGGAAGAAGCAGCAGCGCTTGGCGCAGACGGAATTCAGGTATACGCAACACGGGGCGAACTGGGCGTTGACGAGATCACAAAGGACAAACTGCGTGAAGCGCTGGATATTGTCGAATCTCATGGAATGGTATTTTCTGCTGTTTGCGGAGATTTCTATGTAGGTTTTACAGATCCCGAAAAAAATAAAATTTATGTTGACAAATCCAAACGGGTGCTGGATCTGGCAAAAGAACTGAAATGCGATGTGGTAACAACACACATTGGTACAGTACCGGCAGAGGAATGTGAAACAAAAGAAATCATGCGCAGTGCCTGCCGTGAGCTTGCTATATACGCAGATTCTATGGGCAGTGCGTTTGCGGTGGAAACCGGTCCGGAGAAGGCACAGATTCTGTGTGATTTTCTGGACAGCTTGGGTGCAGGCGGCGTTCGGGTGAATTTTGACCCAGCAAATCTTGTGATGGTAGCGGGCGACAGACCGGAGACCGCAGTAGGAACGCTTGGAAAGTATATTGTGCATACCCATGCAAAGGATGGTATCAAGCTGGATGCCTTCCTGCGAAAAGATATTCAGGTTACAATCGGCGGTGAAGCTGCCGGGCATGATCAATTGCTCGCGATGGGACGGGCGTATTTGGAATTGCCTTTGGGTGAGGGAGATGTGAATTTTGATACATATCTGCCTGCTCTGGCTGCTACCGGATTTGACGGCTTTTTGACGATCGAACGAGAGGTTGGGGAGGATCCGACACGGGATATCCGGCTTGCAGCAGATTTTTTGCGGGAAAAGCTTGCGGCATTTAAACTGTAAAAGAGAGAGGGTGTGCCATTAGGTGCCCTTACGTACTTCAGCCTCCCCTGTGCAAGGGGAGGTGGATCGCCGCAGGCGAGACGGAGGGGTTGTATGAAGGGATGCTGTCGATTGGCAGGGCTTGCAAAACGGAAGCAAGACAATCCCTCACCCGCTACGCGGGAGCTCCCTTTACACAAGGGAGCCTTTTTATGTTTGCATTTTGACAGCACGATAAAATGCCGCCGGGTATAAAACCCGGCGGCGTATTTTATATATTCAGAGAATCAATGGTCAATTCAAGCGCCGCAGCCGCATACACATGTGAGAATCAGCAGAGCGATGATGATGAGCCATACAACCTCGTTACCGAAAAGATCGCAAAGGCAGTTCATAGTAGTTTTCCTTTCGTCATTTATTATTTCGGATAGGAATCCGCTTCGGAGTGTCTTTTGTTCTCACTCCAATATAATAGTATGTTCTGGTGACCCCTTGTGTGCATGAGGTTCAGGCTGTTCTCCACAGAACCGATCCCATGTTTTTACATTTTTAAAGATCTGTGGTGGAAAATTTGTGCCGTAAAAATCTTTTTTGAATCTATAAAAAGGACTTGAAAAATTATTGCCAATTGATTATAATAAAAGACAGAGCAATGCAGATGTAGTTCAGTGGCAGAACCTCAGCTTCCCAAGCTGATGATGCGGGTTCGATTCCCGTCATCTGCTCCAATAGGCAATAGAAAAGCACCGCGTACAGTGAGCGGTGCTTTTCTTTATCTTCTGAAACTATATCCGCTGTCTT
>BLMO01000203.1 GCA_011957885.1 Clostridiales bacterium | reverse complement strand
GGCAGGATCAATAAATCGGCAGCGTGTGCAGACACCCCCTCCGAGTTTTGCTGCGCAAAACCCACCTCCCCGGGAGGTTGCAAAGCAAACTCCTTCACTGGGGAGGCTTAACAAAAGGGGGGACAATCCCCCCGCCGATTGCATCGGCCCCCCTTTGCACAAGGGGGGACTGAGATAACGCACGACACCTCCCTTTGCTGGGGACTTTGTTAGAATTGTGCTCCAATGAATAAAAAGCCACCGAATAACGGTGGCTTTTTATTCATAATTAAATCAGTTGAAATATGTATTGTAGTCTGCAGTGTAAAACCAAACAAGCGCGTCTCCGTCCTGGATAATATAATCCTGTGCACCCACAGAAGCCAATTCCCCGTTCACCTGGAACATCCATCCGGAGTTCTCTCCTGCGTCCATGGCGTGCAAACCGCCGATTCCCGTAACATATCCGCCGTTATGAACGAAGGGAATATTGTTTTCGACTATTATCTCTGTCAGCGCTGTAAAGGCGTCTACTTCACCGTCAAAGGTATATTCTGTTTCCTTCAGAATTTCCGGGTTTTCCCAGATGTCATCTGTGACAGTATCATCACAGATGATTTTTATCGTTGCAGTGTTGGTATTTTCGGCTGTAGTTTCTTTTTTCTCTTCTACTGTCGTTACAGAATCCTTCTGATCGTCGCCTGTTCCACCATTCTGGCAGGAAACAAGGGAGCACAGCAGAATCACTGCCAGACACAGTGCCAGAAACCTTGAAAATTTTGTGTTTTGCATGTTGTATAAGTCCTTTCTTTTTTCATAGTTATATGATCATCTGCACCTGCCGGCTTTTATCCGCAGGCGGCGCAGCGTTCATAATAAAATAAATATTGCTGGGCAAGTCCTGCCCAATTTCCAAATATAGTGGGATCCAGCGTGCCGCCGAATCGGGTGTCGATTACCCGCTGCATCCACACGTCTATCGGGAATGCTTCTGTCTTTCCAAATCCAAACAGCAGCGCACAGGCGGATACCTTTGGTCCCACACCCCGCAGACTGCATAGTAGCTCCCGGGCTTCTTCGTAAGTCTGTGCGCTTTGTACCTGATCCAGAGAAAATGCTCCGCTTGCTATTTTGCAGGCGGCTTCCCATATATAGGATGCACGAAACCCTGCGCCAAGGGAAAAGATTGCATCTTTTCCTGCCCTCGCCAGCGCGTCCGGTGTGGGAAACGCCCACCCGCCGGTGATTTGTTCTCCATATTCCCGGCATAAAGCTTCAATGATTTTGCGAATCCGGGGGATGTTATTGTTTTGCAACG
>BLMO01000202.1 GCA_011957885.1 Clostridiales bacterium | reverse complement strand
ATGAAAAACCGCAGGAGGAAAAAGCATCCCTACAGGAATCAGAAAATGACGCTGTACTTGTAAAAGACGAAACCGTTTATGTCCTTGCAGGCGCAGACGGAAGCGTGGAAAAAATTATTGTCAGCGACTGGATCAAAAATGCAGTGGGCAGTAATTCTATCACTGACAAATCGGAGCTTACAAATATTGAAAATATCAAAGGCGATGAAACATATACCATGAATGGCGATACTATGCGGGTATGGGACGCCCAGGGAAATGACATTTACTATCAGGGAAATATTGAAAAGGAATTGCCTGTTGATCTACATGTTTCTTATAAGTTGGATGGAAAGAGCATTTCGCCTGCAGACCTTGCTGGAAAAAGCGGGAAGGTAACCATTCGCTTCGATTATAAAAACAATCAGTCAAAAACAGTTGAAATAGACGGAAAACAGGAAACCATATATGTTCCCTTTGCCATGATAACCGGGATGCTGCTGGATAACGACATATTCACCAATGTGGATGTGTCAAACGGAAAACTGATCAATGACGGCAGCCGCACAGTCATTGCAGGAATTGCCTTCCCCGGACTGCAAAGCAATCTGAATGTGGACAAAGAAAAGTTCGAAATCCCCGATTATGTGGAAATCACTGCCGATGTAAAAAACTTTGAGATGACCAATACGGTTACAATTGCCACAAATGAAATATTCAGCCGCCTGAATACGGATGAACTGGATTCTGTAAATGGACTGACCGACTCTCTCGGTGAATTGAACAGCGCAATGGATCAGCTTATGAACGGTTCCTCACAATTGTATGACGGTCTTTGTACGCTTCTTGAAAAATCCGGAACGCTAATAAACGGCATCAATCAATTGGCAGACGGTGCAGCAAAATTGAAGCAAGGTGCCGGCGCACTGAACACTGGTGCAAACGACCTTGCAGACGGTGCAAAACAGTTATCCGAAGGACTTGGACAACTGACTGCAAACAACGACACCTTGAATGCAGGATCAAAACAAGTATTTGATTCACTGCTGAATATGGCAAATACACAGCTTGCAGCGGCAGGACTCAGCGTCCCGACTCTTACCATCGAAAATTATGCAAGCGTGTTAAATGAAGTTATTGCTTCTCTTGATACAACAAATGTGGCAAAACAAGCGCAGGCAGTCGCACTGCAAAAAGTAACGGAAGCAGTAAATGCACAGAAGGACACTGTAACTGCAGGGGTTACCGCCGCAGTAAAGGAACAGGTTGCAGACAAGGTCACAGCTGCAGTCCGCGAAAAT
>BLMO01000201.1 GCA_011957885.1 Clostridiales bacterium | reverse complement strand
TGAACCCAGATATTTTAAGAGAGGCGCAGGCGCATCCGGAAAACTACCAAACACTTTCTGTACGCGTTTCCGGATGGAATGCACGATTTGTAACCCTAAGCGAAGAATGGCAAAATATGATCATTGAACAAAATGAACAGTAAGGAAACAGCATCATGTTGATAACGGAAATACAACGCTTTTGCATGCACGACGGTCCCGGCCTGCGTACTACGGTATTTTTTAAAGGCTGCCCGCTGCATTGCGCATGGTGCCATAATCCGGAAACGCAAAAGGCTGCTTCTCAGCTGCTGTTCGACTGTAAAAAGTGTATTGCCTGCGGTGCCTGTGAAATATGTCCTCAGCAAGCACACACCTTTAAGGACGGACACATTCTGCATTATACACAGTGTACGGGCTGCGGAAAATGCGCGGCGTACTGTCCTACCGGTGCGCTGGTTCTCTGCGGTCAGTCTTATACTGTGGATGATATTATAAAAATCGTTGAAAAGGATCTGGCTTTTTACGGAACTGCCGGCGGCGTAACCCTTTCCGGCGGGGAGCCGTTTGCACAGCCACAGGATGCAATTGCATTGCTGAAAGCCTGCAAGGCACGCGGATTGCACACCGCAGCGGAGACCTGCGGATATTTCTCTTCGAAAATTTTACCTGATATCACCTCCTATACAGACCTCTTTCTGTGGGACATAAAACTGACCGACTCTGACGTTCATCAAAAATACATCGGTGTTTCCAATCAAAAAATTCTCAAAAACCTCCGAATGGCGGATATCATAGGCGCCCGAACCCGGCTGCGCTGCATTCTGATAAATGGTGTAAATACGCATCCTTCACACTATGATGCCATTGCCGAAATTGCTGGGATGCTGCAGCATTGTGAGGGAATAGAATGGATTCCTTACCATGCTTATGCCGGCGCAAAGGCGACGCTTCTCGGGCGTAGGGACAATGGTAAATCCGACTGGATTCCTTCCAATGAAACATTGGAATTTGCCCGTCAGTATTTGATTCAAAAAGGATTCCGTATATTTTAGAAAGAGATAATCTTCAATCAAAGAAAGCCCCTGACAGGCAAACCTGCCAGGGGCTTTCAAACGATTATAATACTATACTGGTAAAGTTTGCACTGACACCCGCTTTCAAGTCTTATCTGCGCACGGTTATAAGCATTTCAACGACCGACTTCCCTTTTGCTATTTTTAATT
This sequence comes from Clostridiales bacterium, assembly GCA_011957885.1. GTDB lineage: Bacteria > Bacillota > Clostridia > Oscillospirales > CAG-272 > Avispirillum. The sequence goes on along the minus strand of BLMO01000201.1, from coordinate 2,712 downwards.
CCGTTTCACATGTACTATCCGAACTTTAAGTAGAGATTTTGCAAAAACCGGATTCTCTGAATAAAAGGATCCGGCTTTGCATGGCTACCAATACCAATGTTTACTTTCCGATAATTTTTCTTCTAAGTCCCTCCAGCCGGTTAAGCGCCTCATTCAGCGTTTCATCCTTTTTTGCAAAATGCAGACGAATCAAATGATTGACCGGCTCACGGAAGAAGCTGGAACCGGGGACTGCTCCCACACCAACCTCTCTTGCAAGAGCCTCGCAGAATTCGAGATCAGAGTCATAGCCAAATTCTGAAATATCGAGCAGTACATAATACGCACCCTGTGGGATGGTATGAGTGATACCGATATCGTCCAGCCCTTTCAGAAACAAATCGCGTTTGCGGGTGTATTTGCCTGCCAACCACTTATAATAGTCATCTCCGAAGCGAAGTCCGGTGACCGCTGCTTCCTGCAACGGCGCGGCAGCTCCTACCGTCAGAAAATCGTGTACCTTTTTCGCTACATCAATAATGTGCGGCGGCGCAATGATATATCCGAGTCGCCAGCCTGTTATAGAATAGGTTTTCGACAGCGACGAGCATGAGATGGTCCGCTCCCACATACCGGGAAGTGACGCAAAATAGATATGCTTATTTGGTTCATAGACAATATGCTCATATACTTCATCGGTGATGACAAAAGTATCGTATTTCTCAGCAAAATCGGCAATCAGCTTTAGTTCATCGTATGTGAACACCTTGCCGCAGGGATTGGACGGATTACAGAGGATCAGCGCTTTTGGACACTGTTTGAACGCCGCCTCCAGCTCATCAGCATTGAAGTTAAACTCTGGCGGATACAGCGGTACATAGATCGGCTCTGCGCCCGACAGGATCGTATCCGCACCGTAGTTTTCATAGAAGGGTGAGAATACGATTACCTTATCGCCGGGATTTGCAACCGTCATCATGGCCGCCATCATCGCTTCCGTACTGCCGCAGGTGACAACGATTTCTCCGTTCGGGTCAATTTTGTGTCCCATCAGACGGGACTGCTTTTGGGCCAGTGCTTCTCTGAAATTCTGCGCCCCCCATGTAATGGAATACTGGTGAAAATCCTCGTTTGTCACTTCGGCAAGACGGTCGAGAATTTCACGCGGCGGATCAAAATCAGGAAATCCCTGAGATAAATTGACCGCGCCGTATTGCAAGGACACTCTCGTCATTCGGCGGATTACCGAATCTGTAAAGGTTTCAGTTCGTTTAGATAACTGCGGCATGTTCAGATCTCCTCCTTGAATGGGATTTGTCCAATTTTAAAAGACTTCATATTTCAAGCATTCCTCCGGTTATATACTGTAATCAAGCTTGCGCTCGTCAATAATTCTCTTGGATTTGTGCTCGGAACGGGTGTCAAGTCCGCCGTCCGGATGCACAACAACATGATGGGGCTTAACGCCGATACGGGCTTTCAGAGCAGCGGATACTTCAGCGGCGACTTCATCTTCTGTCTTTGTGTTATCTGCATTCTTTTCAATCTCTACCGCATATTTGCAGGTGAAATCCTTTTCAAATACGCGGATCAGATATTCACCGGTGATGCCGGAAAGCTCACGGATAACCGCCTCAATATCACTAGGGAACACATTGACAGCAGAAACAATAAACATATCGTCTTTTCTTCCGTTAATATGGATTCTTCCGTGTGTTCTGCCGCAGGAGCAGGGGGTGTTATCAATCCAGCCGATATCTCCCGTGCGGAACCGGATCAGCGGACGTGCATGCTTGCGCAGAGTGGTAAATACAAGTTCTCCCACTTCACCGGGTTTCAGAACCTCTCCGGTGTGGATATCAACAGTCTCCACAAGAATATGATTTTCAGCGATATGTAAGCCGTCTTTTGCTTCGCACATTGCCGCGCATGCGCCGAAAATATCAGACAGTCCGTAGAAGTCATAAACTTCAGCACCCCACAAATCTTCAATCGCTTTTCTGGTAGCATCAATTGAGCCACCAAGCTCGCCGGCAACGATAATTTTCTTGATGTTCAAGTCTTTTTTGGGATCAATTCCGCTTTTCAGCGCCTTTTCACCAAGCTGCCATGCGTAGGACGGACTGGTCCAGATCACCGTAGGCTGATAGGTTTTGAGTACAAACAAAAGCCGCTCGCTGGGGAGCGTGCCGCCCCAGATGCAGAGCGCGCCGAGATTCTGCGCGCCAATAACGTCCGGACCGCCCACATACAGCGAGAAGTTCAGCGCATGCACATAGCGGTCGCTTGGTCTCATACCTACCTGCCAGAACCAGCGGCTTTCGGTATCCTGAAACTCGTCGAAATCCTTTTTGGTAAACGGACTCATGGTTGGAACGCCGGTAGAACCGGATGAAGTTGAAATAAAGACAACGTCCTCTTCGGGAACGGCGGCAAGTTCTCCGAGAAACGATCCGACGCCCTGCGTATCGCGCTGCGTTTTCTTATCAATAAACGGAAATTTTTGAATATCCGAAAGGGTTTTGATATCCGACGGCTTTACGCCTGCTTCGTCAAAGAAACGCTTGTAGTACGGCGCATGGTCGTAGGCAAACTGAACGATTTCCTTCAGATCCTCAAGCTGTCTTTTTTCCAGTTCCTCTCTCGGGAGAGTTTCCAGTTCCTCGTTCCAATACTTGTTATTCACATCTCTGCTCATGATTGCTTCCTCCTAATCGTTAATCAAGCTTAAAA
>BLMO01000200.1 GCA_011957885.1 Clostridiales bacterium | reverse complement strand
ATCCCTCCGTCACGGCTACGCCGCGCCACCTCCCTTTACACAAGGGAGGCTTAAGATCGGTGAGAAATACGCCATGCCACCTCAACTTGCACAGGGGAGGCTTAGGATATAGATTTGTAGGCCCCCTTGTGCAAAGGGGGCTGTCGACCAAGCGTAGCGATGTCGACTGGGGGATTGTTATGTTATCATTTTGCAGATTCAATAAATCGGCAGTATTACCAAACAATCCCTCCGAGTTTTGCTATGCAAAACTCACCTCATTTCTGTTGATTCCACAATTTATTTGCTTGGCAGCAGATGAAACCGCAGATTTGTCCTCACCCTCTGAAGCAGCCCAGGCAATGCGTCTCAGCAACGGAAAAACCTACTACCTCCGCAATAAGAAAAGCGGTATGTATCTGGACTTGCAGTCCAGCGGCGTTGTAAACAGCACACATTTCCAGCAATATCCCGGACACTTTCCCTCAGAACTGTTTTACTTCAATAATCAGGGCGGCTACTATGTCATTGAAACCACTCTTGTAGGCGCTTCCGGTAGAATGGTGATGGACGGGCGGAAAAACTGCGTTGCAGGCGCACAGGTGGTTCTGTATGAAAGTGTGTCCGATGCGCCGGAGCAGCGCTGGCACCTGCGGCGCAACGGAAACGGCACGTTCAGTATTTCGCCCAAAAAGAATGTGTATCTCAATTTGGCGGTGTCGGGCGGGTCTTCTGCAAGCAATGCCAAGGTGGTGCTGGCAGACCGGAACAATGAAGATCCCAACCAGCAGTGGTGCCTCGAGCCGGCATATTTCGCAGATTATGATTGGCAGTATGTGCTTGACGATGCAAACACGTTCAGCCGTATTTCATCCGGATATCTGGAATATAGGGCTGGTGAGAGGGAACCTCATTACGGCATTGACATTGTCAGCAAAACTTCCACTTCAATTGCAGGGCAATACCTTTATACGCCTATGGATGGAGTAGTGGTGTATAAATCAAGCGAAACATCTGCTGGAAATTATGTGGTAATAGAAACAGACTGCTTCTATACCGGAAAAGGCGAGAAGATTCGGGTAGGATTTATGCATATGAGTCATCCCTATTTCTTTGGAACGGGAACAAGAGTGGAGAAGGGGGACCATATCGGATTTGTGGGGAATACAGGAAATTCTACCGGCTATCATCTCCATTTGTCTGTTTATAAAAACAAGGATGATGAAGATATTAGATGGGCAAATGGCAACAACCGCCGCAATCCGCAAAGGTTTTTTCCAAGTGTGCCTTTTACCGGAGCAACCTCCAATGCAGAGTAAATCATGTGCCATTAGATGAATAAACTGTAATATAATAAGTATTTAGAAAGGACAATACTATGAAAAAGTTACTGTTTGCAGTTACCATGCTGTTGATATTGTGTACCGTATTCGCAGGATGCGAAACGGCTGAAAAACCGCCGGAAGACACGGAGGATACCGCTGTTGAAACAATAGAACCAGAGGGGAATACAACGGAACTCGAACCGGAGGGAACCGGCGGAGGGCTTCCTGCTTTCGATATGGATTATGAATATGTTTTTGACTTTTATGGGATTTCGTCAGAGTTTACAGATTTGATAGACAGAGAAAAAGTGGACGAATGGCTAAGTATGGGAATACATGATAAAAATTATGATCACGATTGGATCAATATACAGAATTTTATAAAATACTTCGATATCCCGAAAGAAGATTTTATAGTTGCCAATACGCCGCCTGGGGTACGTCCCATTTATACAGATGAGCAAATTGAGGCGCTGTATTCCGATTCCTATGATAAAGAAAGCTTTGCCCGCCTGTTTCGAAATCACGATGCGATCAATATTAAAGGCGACATCTATACGCCCCGTTGGATTTTGGAACATAGTCTGGAAGAAATCCGGGCTGTCGGCATTACGGATGAAATGCTTCGGATAAAATTTGATGAGTGGTTTTACCGTGGCTGGCTGAAGGAAGACGATGCATACTACTCACGTTACTGTGAACAAATCAAGCCAAAGCTGGAGATGTTGGAGGTGGATGCGAAGTATGATTTGGGATTTTATGGGATACACTCGGACTTTCGGAGTATCATAGGATGGAAAGACTATGAGGAATGGGTGTATCAAAGCGGATATTATGATGGTACAGTAAGTCTTGACGAATTCAATATTTTGGAATTTATTCGGCATTTCGACATTCCGAAGGGAAAATTTCAGTCGGCTGCTGTGGCACCTCCATACCGTTTGGGAGACGGACCTTACTTCACACTCGAAAAAGTCGACATTTTGTATTCCGGCGACAAAAATCTGATAGCAGAAACCTTTATGGCTCCTGAGGCGCTCAATGTAAACGGCGAAATTTACACACCCCGCTGGATCGCTGCGCACAGCATCGAGGAGATCAAAGCGGCAGGTATTACGAAAGAAGTGCTGCAAAGCAAGTATGACGAGTGGATTGATACGGAAAAGTTTGCAGAAGACAGTG
>BLMO01000199.1 GCA_011957885.1 Clostridiales bacterium | reverse complement strand
GTTTGCAGAAGACAGTGAAGTTTGCATAAAAACAAAGGCTTTGTTGGATAACTTTAACTAAGTCATGTATCGCTAACTTTAGTTAGAAAGGACGATACTATGAAAAAATTACTATTTTTATTGATAACTGTGTTGACGGCGTTAGCGATCCTTTCAAGCTGCAATGCAGATACAGGGAAGTCACAGGAAACTATAGACAATAATACAACCGCAGACGTTACAAGTACAGAAGACCCTCCGGCGCAGGAAGGTTCGGGCGGCGGTATAGACTGGATGTATACAGAATGTGAATATACAATTGGTTTCTACATGGTTGAAAAGAGTTTTGCTGATATGCCGGGTGAAGGTGCGTTTGAGGCATGGATGGATTCTCTCGGGATTAACGGTCAGCCCGACCCTGAGGAATATAGCGTGCTTGCATTTATACGGCACTTCAATATTGCAAAAGAGGATTTTACAGCGGTAAACAATCAGTATGAAGAAAATGCGATATATACGGACAAACAAATCGAGGCGCTGTATTCCGATGATCCGCTGCTTCTTGCAAGAATGTTTATGAACCCGGATGCGTTCTATGTAAACGGCACCATTTATACGCCCCGTTGGATTATGGATCATAGCCTGGAGGAAATCCGAGCCGTTGGCATCACCGATGATATGCTCCGGTTTGTGTATCATCAGTTATCTTACTACGGGACTGATAATGATTACTATAAAAAAATAAAATCCTTGTTGGATATGCTGGAAGTGGACGTAAAGTATGAAGTGGGATTTTACGCAATAGCTGATGTCTTTCAGGAAATACCGGGATGGGAAGCCTATGAGGAATGGATATATCAAAACGGATATTATGACGGAAAGTTAAATATTAATGAAGTTAATATGCTAAAATTTATTCAATATTTCGATATTTCAAAAGATAGATTTACGGTCGCTGCTGTTACTCCGCCATATTATTTAGCGGACGGACCTTTCTTCACACTCGAAAAAGTCGACATTTTGTATTCCGGAGACAAAAATCTGATAGCAGAAACCTTCATGGCACCCGAAGCGATCAATGTAAACGGCGAAATTTACACACCCCGCTGGATCGCTGCGCATAGCATAGAGGAGATTAAATCGGCAGGTATCACAAAAGTGGTACTGCAAAGCAAGTATGACGAGTGGATTGATACGGAAAAGTTTGCAGAAGACAGTG
>BLMO01000198.1 GCA_011957885.1 Clostridiales bacterium | reverse complement strand
TTTGTAGACGACGGATTTTCCGGCGTGAGCTTTGAGCGTGAGGGGCTTCAAGCCATGCTGCATGAGGTTGAAGCCGGGAACGTGGCGACCGTCATAACAAAAGACCTTTCCCGTCTGGGACGTAATTATCTGAAAACCGGCGAACTGATAGAGATTGTTTTCCCCGAATACGAAGTGCGCTACATTGCCATTAACGACGGTGTAGACACAGCGAGGGAAGATAACGAGTTTACCCCTCTGCGGAACTGGTTCAACGAGTTTTACGCCCGCGACACCTCAAAGAAAATCCGGGCTGTCAAACAGGCAAAGGCACAGAAAGGCGAGCGCGTCAACGGCGAAGCTCCTTACGGCTACCTTATCGACCCGGATAACCGCAATCATCTGATACCCGACCCGGAACGGCACACGTCGTAAAACAGATTTTTGCAATGTATGTACGGGGCGACCGTATGTGTGAAATCCAGAACTGGCTGCGGGACAATGAGATATTGACCGTCGGGGAACTGCGCTACCGCAGGACAGGGAGCAAACGCCACCCCCGCCCACAGCTCAACGCATGGTACAACTGGCCGGATAAGACACTGTACGACATTCTGACAAGGAAAGAGTATTTAGGGCATACCATAACCGGGAAAACCTACAAGGTATCTTATAAGTCGAAAAAGACGAAAAAGAACCCGGAGGAAAAAAGGTATTTCTTCCCCAACACTCACGAACCTTTGATTGATGAAGAAACCTTTGAACTTGCACAGAAGCGGATTGCCACCCGGCAACGCCCGACAAAGGTTGATGAAATTGACCTGTTTTCCGGGCTGCTCTTTTGTGGGGACTGCGGCTACAAAATGTATGCAGTACGCGGAGCCGGGACGCTTGAACGGAAACACGCCTACACTTGCGGCAACTACCGCAACCGGGCAAGAAATGATATGCTCTGCACTACGCATTATATCCGCAAAAGCGTATTGAAAGAACTTGTCCTTGCAGACTTGCAGCGAGTAACGTCTTATGTGAAAGAGCATGAACAGGAGTTTATCGAAACCGCCAACGAGTGCAGCGCAAAGGCAGTACAAAAGACGCTGACACAGCAGCGGAAAGAACTTGACAAGGCGCAGAACCGTATTAACGAGCTGAACATCTTATTCCGCAAGCTCTACGAGGACAACGCTTTAGGGAAACTTTCAGATGAACAATTTGCTTTTCTGACTTCCGGCTATGATGAAGAAAAAAAGACGCTGACCCGGAGGATTGCGGAGCTGTCACAGGAAATCGACAACGCCACCGAGCGCAGCGCGGACGTAAAAAGGTTTGTCGCACTGGTACGCAGATACACAGCGATTGAAGAACTGACCTACGAAAACGTCCATGAATTTATTGACCGTATTCTTATTCACGAACTGGATAAGGAAACGAACACCCGCAAAATCGAAATCTTTTATAGCTTTGTCGGCAGAGTTGATACAGGCGACAAGCCTACTGAAAGTATCTCCTATTTCAGACAGATAGGAGCCGACGTAAAGAGTTATGCTATCTAACATACATCAAAAAGAGGTAAGATAACACCCTCTGCAAAAAAGGTATCGTTATCTTACCTCAACAAAGTTCGTGCCGGAGTATCCGTCGTCGATATAGACATCGACCTCATTCCAGCCGCGCTGCCTGACATAGTTTTGAAGCAGCAGCTTCTGGTTCTCAATGCTGACCGATTCCCCATCACGTTCATCGTCGTTGCTTAACCGGCAGTAGATGCCCACGTTGTATGTTGTATCCATCATCTTTCTTTTACCTCCCGACCATCTCAGAATCCATACCTCGTGCGGCAAAATGGCTCCGCAGGTTTTACCCTGCATGAATATCTTACCGGAGAATCCACCGCCGCGCAATGATACGGCAGGCCGCGAGGCTTTCTGTTATTTGGAACCGCTGGCAGCTGGAATGGCTTCCGACATGGCGCGTCTGACTGCCAGCTGTTCCAGCGTCTTTCCCAGGTCCTTTTCTCCCGAAAAAAAGCTGGTGACGCGATAAATGGTTTTCCCGATCCGCACCTCTTTGTAGGAGCTTGTCGGGGTTGTCTGTTTGGTCATAAAGACGCACCTCCGTTCAAAAATTGTTTTTGCTCTATGGTTAAAAAGCAGCCGTATCGAAAGATAAGGGCGGCGGTTGCCGCTGGATACCGTCCGGTACGGCTGCTGCAATTCTGTTTGGATGGTTCGTCATATTTGCCACGCCCCCTGACGATAGGGACATAACAGGCCGCTCCCGGCAGAGCTGTCATAACTCCGCAGCGCCGTTTTACTCGTGCGCCGCAGGGTTCCCCCCAAGTCTTTGGCGGGCCGTGAGGAAGTATCTTTAAGCCCCCGCACCATCATCGCGCCCGGAACGCCATCTCCGGGTTTAAGGCTGGACGTAGATCGCTCGGATTGCCTGTCTGTCATCACCTCCTGCAAGCAACCGTCCTGGCGGCGCGCCTTTTCCGCTTCGATACGGGTTATGTACCTGTTATGCCGTATATTCAGTTGTCAAGCTGCAATGAGGGGCAAGAGGACTTGTCCCTTCAATGTGTAGGCATTGGGAAAGGCGATTTGTTAAGCCTTTTTCAAAAAAATCTTGATTTTATTTATTCGCTGTGTGATTGCACTCCGGGAACAGTTCCACAGCCTTGCGACATCGGCCTGCCGGTATCCGTCCACAATGAGCAGGGTCAGCAGTTCCAGATCGTCCTCCGGCAATTTGCAGAGCCGCCGGTACAGCAGTTCATCCTCCAGGGAGGACAGCCAGCCAAACCGCCGGGAATCCACATCGCCGGTGTCCCAGGTGCAGGACAGGGATTCAAATTTTCGGAACAGGCAGGACTGCTCGCTCTCGTCCTCACACTGTTCGCTGGGAAGGGCCTGTACGCGGTTCTGATAGATCCGCTGGCTGCAAAACCAGGTCCAGTCATATTCCTTCATGGCCGCGATCTGCCTATCGTCCATACCGGCTGCGCGGTATTCCTGTTCCAGCCGGGTCCATTCTGCATCAAACTTCCTTTTCTCATATCCATAGTGAAAGCCCATAGTTTTCCTCCATTTCGATTCAGGCGTGGTTGACGGGTGAATCGAATGGAGGTGGGGACCGGCAGCGGTACACATCGGGAGGTTTCCCTAAAAATCGACAATAAGAAACGCCAGCTTCTCGCAATGAGAAACTGGCGCAACAAAAAACACCATGATTATGCTGATTTATATGGATTGATAATACTGATAGACAACTATAATATCCCGGAGGAGGGCCTATGCTTTTTTTAATTGATATATGTCATAGCTATTACAAATGAATATTGCAGACATGGCGGTATCCTCCTATACACCGCCCATGCTGATTGCTGAGGGTCATCTGGAGGTCTGCTTTTTAGCAAAAAGAAACGGCGGCCTTGATCTACTCAAAACCGCCGTATCCGTCAGTGATACAGGAAAGCGCAAGAAATCCTCTGCCCGTCAGCGGTTTTTTTCTTTTCCCCGCTGTGGAGGCAGATGTTTGGATATGTAGGCTCGTTTCATTCCACAAAGAACAGAACCCGCCGGGCCAGCTCCGGGATATTTACCGGGGCGGTGATATAGTCGTTCACGCCCTCATGCCGG
>BLMO01000197.1 GCA_011957885.1 Clostridiales bacterium | reverse complement strand
GCATTGCAGCTTTGAAGCTATCTGCATCCTTGCAGTTTGCTGCAAATTTTTTCAGATTTTCCAGATAAGCAATTTTTGTGTTGGCGTCTTTCAGGTTTTCCGGCGTATAATGTGAGCAGTTCAATGAAACTGATAAAATGGAGGCGTCCATTATGACAGAGCAGAAAGCAGCAAAGACATTACAGGCTTGCCCGGTTGAAACAACGCTGATGCTGATTGGGGATAAATGGAAGGTGCTGATCCTCCGAGATCTGCTTTCCGGCACAAAGCGTTTCGGCGAATTGAAAAAATCTCTTGGAAGTGTTTCTCAGAAGGTGCTCACAGCGCAGCTTCGTGATATGGAGGAGAGCGGGCTTGTGAGGCGAACGGTTTATGCAGAGGTCCCACCGAGAGTGGAATATTCGCTGACGGAGCTTGGACAAAGTCTGCATCCAATTCTGGATTCCATGCGGCTTTGGGGAGAGGGGTATAAAGTTGCCGGGCAGAAATAAAATTATTTTAAAACAGCCGCAGCATTGCGATATGCTGCGGCTGTGAGAATTTTATTTTACTTTTACAGAATCTGTGCGGTAGATGAATTTTACCTGACCGTCCATATCGTCGGAAAGTCCGGAGAAGGATTTATAATCCTTTGAAACATCCGCAGTGGCCTTCACTCTGGTAAACAATCCGCCAAGGTCGCCGTCTACGGCATCCACAAGCTTTTGTACGCCCTGATCGTTGAATTCCTTTAATCCGTCGGACAGCTTCATGGCACCATCCCGCAGCGCCGTTATTCCGTCGACAAGCGCCGGCGCACCGTTTTTCAGTGTGATGATTCCATCATAAAGTTCGTTCATGCCGGCATACAGCTCGGCAGTTCCTGTTTTTAGCTGTGCAGCACCTGCGTTCAGTGCGTCTGCGCCATCTTTTGCAGAGGCGACACCTGCTGTATATTGACTAAGACCAGCATAGAATGTGTTGTAGCTGTCAAGCTGCTCTTTCAATGCCGAAATAGAAGCTGCGCCGGATTTCGCCTGTTCCAGTGCGGCGGTAATCTGCGCCTGCACGTCGGCGGAATTCATATTTTGTTCGATTAAAAGTTCTATCTGTTCTTCCGTTTTTGCTGTGATTGTGCTTTGTATATCCTGCGCCTGCATTTGCACATTGGTATTTGCATCAATCATCGCCCCCACTGCATCCGACTGCATCTGCATGTCGACTGCGGCTTCGATCTGTGCCTGCTGCTCCGACGAAATCATGCCGGCGGCAATTCCTGCATTATAGGTTTCTCTTGTCATGCCTTGGGATGCCAGAACCTGATCCATGACATTTTCG
>BLMO01000196.1 GCA_011957885.1 Clostridiales bacterium | reverse complement strand
CCCCGTCCACATTCCCGACATAGCGGTAGTAGACCTTGACCTCACAAATCCGCTGCCCGTTGACCTTCTGGGTATCGCCAACCTCGATCCGGTCTACCAGTTCAAAGAGAATGGTTTCGTCCAGTTCCGAGATTTCGGTATAGCGCCGGATAATTTCCAGCCAGCGGTCGGTATCCACCTGGTTTTCCAGGTGCGCCCGGACTTTCCTTTCCAGTTCCGGGACTGCCTCCGCCTTTTCTGCCCGTTCCGCTTCATATTTCTGCATCAGGGTCTGAAATACCGTCTGCGGGATGGAGCCGGTGCATTTGTCCTCGTAGAGATTCTGCATCAGGCGCTCCAAATCGGAAATACGGGCTAAGGAGGATTTTAATTCCTGCTCATAGGAGAAAAGCCGGGTGTGGGATTCCTTCTCCTTCAGCCGGAGAATCTCGCCCATCAGCCGGTCCGGGTCATATTCCGCAAAGCGGGCCTTTTCCCGGATGTCCTCCAATACCAGCTGGGTCAGCACCGTTTCATAGATGGTGTGGATGGTACACGCGCCCCTTCCGCTGCGGGAGTAGTTGCCGCAGATGAAAGAGCTGTACCGTCCCGGCCTGCCATCCTTATAGGTGAATTTTTCGATGTGGTTCCGCATTTTGAAACCGCAGTCGGCGCAGTACACAAGTCCGGTGAAGATGCTCTTGCAGCCATCGGACGGGGCGCTTTTCCGCACCTTCTTTTTTCCGATACTGGCTACGGTATCCCACAGTTCCCGCGAAATAATGGCCTCGTGGGTCCCCTCCACCCGGATCCACTCGTCCTCCGATTTATTGACGAGCTTGCGGGATTTATAGGAGAGTGTGCCGCTTTTGCCCTGTACCATGTTCCCGATGTAGACCTCGTTGCGGACCATGTTTTTTACCGTCTGGTCGGCCCACTTGTGGTTGACCCTGCGGGGGTCGCTCTGGCCCTTGCGCTGGTAGTACAGCACACCGGGCGGCTGAATCCCTTCTTCATTGAGCGCCACCGCGATGGCGTGAAATCCCATGCCTGATGCCCGCATTTCAAAGATACGGCGCACAACCGGCGCGGTTTCCTCGTCAATCACCAGATGATGCTTATCCAGCGGGTCGCGCCGGTAGCCATAGGCGGGGTAGGTCCCCATGAATTTTCCGTTTTCGGCACAGGCTCTCTTGACCGCCTTGACCTTCTTG
>BLMO01000195.1 GCA_011957885.1 Clostridiales bacterium | reverse complement strand
CCTCCCTTGTGCAAAGGGAGGTGGGTTTTGCGCAGCAAAACTCGGAGGGATTGTTAGCATAAGCTGTCGATTTGAGTATCCTGTAAAATGATCATATAACAATCCCTCAGTCTCCGCTACGCGGAGCCAGCTCCCTTTGCACAAGGGAGCCTATTGAAGTGATTCTATCACGGAAGCTCCCTTTAGAGCCACGTTGTGGATCCATAGGGAGCCTGATGAGGTATGGTGCTATGTGACAGCTCACTTTGCTGGAACCTTTTAACCGTGATGGTTCCTACAAGACCTCCCTTTATTTAGTCCTCAAATAATCGGTTCATCTTATCATCAATACGACTGCGCCGGGCATCTCGCTCAGTGCAGTCTTTTTCTATGCTGTAAATATCCCCTTCTACTGCATCAGGAAACACCACCCTCGGAATATCTACAGCCTGCCCGCCCGGCAATTCTGCTATAACATATCCCTTTTCTATTCTGTCAATCGTTATTTTCATATTTCCTCATTTCCTTTCCGGCGGATTGCATACCGAACACGGCGTGTATTTTTCCATATCAATTTCTTCCAGCAGAACTGCGATCTTGCTTTTGGATAAAAATCTGCATCCGTCCCGATGGTATTTTGTTCCCGTCTTTGTTATATATACGGTTTCACTTTGAACTGCCTTTGACTCCGTTGTCTGCTGTTCTTCCGCTTCCTCTGCCGTATCCGTTGGCGGTGCGTTTGGCTGTGCTAATGTATCTATATTCTGTACCGTTATATTTTCACCGTTGCAGATAACAATGACCGTTCCTTTTTCATCTGTACGCCAAATGTCCGCCTGCAATTCCTGTAAGGTCGTCAGCGTAACCGCGTCAGGATGTCCGTAGCTGTTTCCCGCACCGACACTGATCACTGCAATGGACGGTCGCACCACCTCAAGAAATTCCTTACTGGAAGACGTATCACTGCCATGATGCCCCACCTTCAAAACATCGGCAGACAAATCTGCACCGCTTTCTAATAGTTCATTTTCGACTTCTTGCTCCGCATCCCCCATAAACAAAAAGCGCTTATCTTGATACGTGAGCTTCAGCACAGCAGAATAATTGTTCAAATTAGAATAGCTGTCGCCGACAGGCGCAAGAAATTCTGCCTTTAGCTCATCCTCATCCAGCAACACCTTCCCAGCTTTCGCAGTCTGAATGGTTAAATTCTTTTCTGCAATTGTATCCAGCAAATTCTCAAAGGTTGCACTTGAATGTGATTTTTTCGGCATATATACATTTT
>BLMO01000194.1 GCA_011957885.1 Clostridiales bacterium | reverse complement strand
CACCTCCCTTTGCACAAGGGAGGCTTATGAAGTTTAGTGGAGTCTTTTTGTTTGTCCTGTGCGATATTGTTCCGTTTTTTCTTACACAAGTGTGCATTGACTATGCTGACAAAATATGATAAAATAACCGCAGGTCAAGGACCTATCAACAAAATTGAATATCGGATAATGAAAATACGGTTTGAAAAGTTGTGAACTGAATAGATGTAAAAGGGAATCCGGTTCGAATCCGGAACAACCGCCATTACTGTATTTGATGAAACGGGAACGCGAAAACCATTGGGGTGTGCTGTACGATGCTGCGGGCACTTTGAGAAGGTGTGTTCCCCTGCGGCGTATGCCGCTCTGTCATAAGTCAGGATACCTGCCGTATTTTCAAAGGTTTTACATGATTGGGCGAGAAGAGTGCAACCGATTTATCTGCTGTGCGGCAGTTCTGTGGTTGTGCTTTTTTTGCATGAACCCACTGCTGTTTTTAGCTGTACCCTGATAAATCTGTTGTACTCTTTCCTACCGTGTGGAAAGGGTATTTTATTTTGGACAGAGGAGGTGCAGTATGACTACAGAAGAGAAAATTGCTTGGGCGACGGAGCAATTGACTGATAAATACAGAGAGCTTGGGAGGATTCCCAAAAAAGAGGATTTTGACGATGGAACAAGGTCCCGGATCAAGGCGTTTTTAGGCCCGTGGCCAAGGGCATTGGAGCGTGCAGGTTTAAAAGAGCCTCCAAACCCGCGGAAAAATCGGGAGGAAAAAACGTTTCGGGAAGAAAGGAGTAAATTTTGATAAGAAAAAATACACGTGTAATTGCACTTATTTTAACAGTTGTGATGCTGTTTGCATCTGTTTCCCTGTTTGCATCTGCTGCAGAATCGGATGCATTTTCTGTGGTTGTGTCTATGGAAGGACTGACCTTGGGGCAGGGACTGTATTTTGAACCGAAAGCATACAGCTTGGATGAAATCAACAGTCTTCTGCATCAGGAGGGCTACGGTCCCTATGAACAAAGTGATCTGACTGCCGGAATGGCAACGCTTGCTTTTTTGATTGACCATGACGCGGAATATACTATGACAGGCGACTGGGAAAACAGCGCGTATCTGTCAGGCATCCGGGGAGTCGACACCGGCATAGTAAATATTCCCAGTGTGATTACAGAAAACGGTGGACCCTCCAATGAGAATCATGACGGAAACGACGACGATTATCTGGGCGAGCTTGATTACGGTTCCATGTCGGGCTGGATGATCACGGTAAATAATTTGATGATTCCCGTTGGATGTTCTCAGTTTGGTTTTGAGGACTTTGGCGGTACGCAGAACTATCAGGATTACGGGAATACCTATGTTGTCCGTTGGCACTTTACCTTGTACGGCTACGGCGCTGATCTTGGATATGACAACGGCTGGGGTATGGGCGGTCCGTATTTTGCAGGCGCGAATAAGGATCTGCTGTATATTGCTTATGCAAACAGCAATAACGCAGAGAAAAAGGCGGCTGCAAGAGCTGTAATGGAAAATCTGACGGCAACGCAGCAGGAAGTGGACGCAGCTGTCGCAGCGCTGAACGGTGCCCAGCCGCCGGAGGAAAAGCCGCAGGCGAAAACCGTTTTGAATGAGACGATGGCGCAGATGGCGGCTTCCATTCCGGAGCCTGTATTTGGTGTGACAGCGGGGGAATGGACAGTGCTTTCCCTTGCAAGAGGGGGGTATTATCCCCTTACGGATGATTATTTTAATAACTATTATCTCCGGATTGTGGAAACAGTAAAAGAAAAAGACGCTTCTATCGGAATGAACGGACAGCTTCACAAGGTGAAATCTACGGAAAATGCGCGTCTGATTATGGCGCTTTCTGCAATCGGAAAGGATGCAACAGATGTAGGCGGCGTAAACCTTGTGGCGCCCTTTGATGACTTCACATGGATTACAAAGCAGGGCATCAACGGACCGATTTTTGCACTGATTGCATTGGATACAAAGCAGTATGCAACCGGTGACAGTACCATTCGGCAGCAGTGTATAGAGTATATTCTTTCCAGACAGCTTTCCGATGGCGGCTGGGCGCTGTCCGGCATCACTGCTGATCCGGATATAACTGCAATGACATTGCAGGCGCTTGCAAACTATCGCAGTGATGCCGCCGTGTCCGACGCTGCGGAAAAGGGAATTGCATGCCTGTCCGCTATGCAAAAGGATAATGGGGGCTACTATTCCTGGGGGGCGGTCAATTCCGAAAGCATCGCCCAGGTGATCACTGCCTGCACAGCTTGGGGGATTGACCCGCATACAGATGCACGGTTTATCAAAAACGGAAATTCCGCAGTCGATGCGCTTCTTACATTTTACATAGCGGACAAATGCGGGTTTGCTCATGTTCTGGAAAGCGGCGGCGGTTATACCGGCGGAGAAGTCAACGCTATGGCAACCGATCAGGCATGTTATGCGCTGGTATCCTATATCCGTCTGCAAAACAAGGAAAATGCACTTTATGATATGACAGACGCTGTGATCCCGGAAGTGGAGCTTGCAGCAGCGCTTACCCTTCCGGAGAATATAGAAAATAAAAAAGGTACTGCATTCAACGGTATAATCAGTCTGAACGGCTGGAAGGACGGCTACAGACTGATGGATTGCATCGTCAATGTTCCTGCAGGCTTGCAGGTGAATGATGTTTCCATTGGTTCCCGCATCGGCGGCGGTTCTCTTTCCTATAACTTTGAAGAGGAGACCGGCAAGCTGCGGATTGTATATTTTGATGCCCAGAATGGAAACGTGCTGACATCCGAGGGAAAAAACTATCCTATGGAGTTTTTCAACATCTCCTTTGAACTGAAAAACTATATCAGTGCGGAAACTCTTTCGGTTGGTATTTCAGGCATGACCATGAAACAATCTTCCGATTCCCAGACGCAGCTTGTTGTGAATACCGCACAGGCATCTGATACGGTCAATTTGGTAGACGGCTTGTCCTTCAGCGTGATGACCCTTTACACAGGTGACGGTGTAGATCTGATTCCCGCCACAAGAACTGCAATCGCCGTTGCTGTAACCGGTGTGGAAAACGGCACCTTGGTAGAATACAATGATGGTGCAGAAGCAGTGGCTTTGCGTTACAGCAGCTCCATTTCCGAAAAATCGGGCGTATCCACTTATGTGGCAATGGTCGACAGCAGCAAATCTCTGGATGGCTTTATAGACGAAAACAATTATACCGTTTCTGACGGTACAGCGGAGAAAATTACTTTTGGTGATGCCAATGGAGACGGACTTGTCAATGCGCAGGACGCGCTTAGGGCAGTAAATCTATGGCTTCGCAAGGGACAGGCTCCCGATGAGGGGGAAATTCTTTGCATGAACGTTACCGGAGATTCCCGCATCAATACATTTGACGCGCTCGGTATTGTAGAATCCTTTGTGGACGGTGCGGATTTTGCAGTTGTCAGCCGTGCCGCTGCGTTGAAAAATATAGTAGACTAAGCATATGGAATCGACAAAAGAAAAGAAATTATCGAAAAGGCAGCGCAGGATTCTTCTTGTTTCGGCTATTTTGCTTTTAGCAGTCCTTGCACCTGTGCTGTTTTTCCTGTTTCGGGGCGGTTTGCTTTTATCCTCCGCCCCGGCAGTTACTGTGGAAACACCGGAGAAAATCTCCCATACCCAGCGGGAACCTTTTTCTCTTGCGCTGGAGCTGTCTGCCCTTGCAGAGGCAGACTATCCTGCCGCAAGCTTTAGTATCAGCTTTGACCCGGAAAAGTTGGAGTTTCTGGGGCTGGACGAGGGAAATGTTTCTGTGAAGCATCCCGGCAGCAAATCGGGATCAGTCTTGCCGGAATGGAGCGTCAATGTGGATAATAGCAACGAAACCGGACAAATCAACATTATGTATTTGGATATGACCGGGGGAAAATATGCTTTTTCAAAGGATTTGCTCCAGCAGGAGAGGGACAATGTGCTTCTGTATTTGAACTTTCGCCTGCGCGGCAGTGTGAAACAGGGCGATGTATACGAGCTTTGCATTGACGACGCTGTGTTTGCGGCGCCGGATGAAGCGGAAAGTCTTGCAAAGACGGCAGGATCCCTTCGTACAAATAACGGACGAATCGTTATAGGAGGGTAGTTATGAAAAGAATACTCTGTCTTTTGTTGGCTGCTTTGTTTTGTATTGGCGCGTTTTGCAGCTGCGATATCAACCAGAAACCGGTTACGCTGGAGGACAGCATCCCGATTCCGGAGGATGGAATTGTTTCCGCACCCATATTCGAAAAAATCAAAAGCGAAAACAAGGTAGTCACCTTTTACGGAGCATCGGGTGATGTCCGTTACGAGTGGACTGTTTTCGGGAGTGACATCGAACATCCGGCGGATAAAAATCTGGCAGTCGAAATTTTCGGCGAAACAGATTCGGCTGTATCGTTCCGACTTTTATCGGAAGAGGCGCTTGGTTTTTCGCCGGTACTTTCCCTGTATCTGACAGATGTCTGGAATGTGCAGAGCGCTACAGTGTATCAAAAAAGCAATGCGGGACTTTCCCCTGTTTGTTCTGCTTCCGTTACGGGAAGTAAAACAAGTGTGCTGAATTTTTCCGTAACGGAAACAGGATCCTTTACTGTTCTTGTCGATGAAGAGAAGGATACAACCGCTGCGGCGGAGTCTGTGCCTGAGAGTACAGCGGATGTGCCGATACAGTCGGATCCCTATCTTTCGGAAGAAACGCAGAACGGCGGCAGAATTTTATCCGACGGAAAGCAAAGCGGGCAGGATCAGTATAAAACCGATCCGATTCCTGCGGGAAAACCGCTGCCTGTGGAACCGGAAGATCAGAACATTGACGAGAAGCAGACGTATACCTGCACATTTTCCATTGAATGTTCTTCCATTCTGAACAACCTTTCGGATCTTGTACCGGAAAAGTTGGATGTGCTTCCGAAAAACGGCGTGATTTTTCCTGCCCAGACGGTGACGTTTTATGAAGGCGAATCTGTTTTTGACGTTTTGCAGCGGATCTGCCGGAAAAATAATATCCATATGGAAGCGTCCTGGACGCCCATATACAACAGCGCCTACGTTGAAGGCATCCACAATTTATATGAATTTGACTGCGGCTCCGGCTCCGGCTGGATGTACCGGGTAAACGGCTGGTATCCGAACTACGGATGCAGCCGGTACCAGTTATCCCAGGGCGATACTGTGGAGTGGCGGTATACCTGCGATCTGGGTACGGATATCGGCGGAGCCTACGCAATCAATCCTGAATAATACCGGAAAGGGGTGTGACGCAGTGCAGTATGCGGATGCGTTCGGGAGTTATCATCCCATAGTAAATTTTTTATATTTTTGTTTGATTTTCGCCGTTTCCATGCTTCTCCAACATCCGGTGTTTCTGATGATCTCTCTGTTTTCCGCCATATGGTACTATATCACCCTGAAGGGGCGAAAGGCGGCGGGGCTTCTCCTACGCGGAATCTTGCCTTTGTTTCTGATTACAGTCATCATCAATCCTGCTTTCAGTCATGCAGGGCAAACCCGTCTGTGCTATCTGCCCACCGGAAATCCCCTGACACTGGAAAGCATCCTGTACGGCTGCGCCGCAGGAATGATGCTCGCCGCCGTTCTGCTGTGGTTCGCCTGCCTTTCGTAAGTGATTACCTCGGTCTAGTTTGTGTATCTGTTC
>BLMO01000193.1 GCA_011957885.1 Clostridiales bacterium | reverse complement strand
ATCCGGAGTTCAGATTTTTTTCCGTGAGCGCCAGCGCAGAACCGATCAGAATAGTGCCAAGTGCCAGCGTGAGCAGGGTATACTGCACCCATGTGCCCCGGATCAGGGCAGGATCTATTACATAAAAGAGCAGGCGCAGAATGGCAATGACGCCGGATTTTGTTATAATACCCGACAGAAGGGCGGAGGCAGGGGCAGGCGCTTGGGGATGGGCTGCGGGCAGCCATGCATGGAGGGGATAAAGCCCGCCTTTTGCACCGAATCCGATTACACAGGCGAATATACCGATCAGAAGCAGCATACTGGAATGTTCTTCTGTTACATATCCCCCTGGCACAAAGTCCAGTGTTCCGGCTTCATGATAGATTACCATCAGTCCGAACAGGGCGATGATCGCACCGGCAAGAGAATAAAACAGATAGCTCATGCCGCCTGCGGTTGCGTCCTTGGTTCTGCTGTGGAGCACAAGAGGAAGGGACGCAAGGGTAGTCATTTCAAAGAACAGATACAGGGACAGCAGATTGTCTGCGAAAAATACACCGATCAGGCATGCCTGGGACAGAAACAGAAATGCATAGAAGGTAGATTCCCGTTCCTCATGCCGCATATATGCGGCGGAGAAAATAATACATAACAGCCAGCCCCACCCGGTAAGCAGTCCGAGCAGTGCGCCGATTCCGTCTGCATGGAGGGAAATATGCAGGGACTGGGAAAACTGCCAGATTGTAATTCCTTCCGTTTTTGTGATGAGAGGGAGGGTCAGCAGGATTGCCTGTACTGCTGCGGTCGCGATTGCCAAAATGCAAAGCAGCCGTCTTGAGGAGGTTTTCATCACAGCGAATACAATACCCGCTCCGAGTGAGAGAAGAAAGGGTATAAGCAAATTCATAAGGATCTCCAATTCTTTTATTTATCCCAGAAACAGATCCAGACCTGCTTCAAATAGGGAGGTCAGGGGCTGGGAGTGCAGTCCGATTGCTACGTTTACGAGAACCAGCACAAATACTGCCACGGTGAAAGTCCGCTGCTGCCGGAAGCCGACGCGCCGGGCAGGATCTGCCTTTCCTGAATATAGAATGACCGATACATACATGAAATAGATTACGTTCAGAATCGTACTGACTGCAAGTGCCAGCAGAACGAGCATGGATTTATGAGGAAATGCAAAGGCGGACAGTGCAAAATACAGCTTGGAAATAAATCCGGTGAAAATCGGGAATCCGATCATGGAAAGGGAGCCGCACAGGAAGGCAAAGCCTGCCGCCGGGTTTCGGTGCGCCGCACCGTGCAGGGAGTGAAAATCCCGCTTGCCGTCGGAGGCGTCGATCAGCGCGCCGCCGGACAGGAACAGTACCGGTTTTGTGATGGCGTGAGCGCAGATGTGGAAGCATACGGCGATCATTGCTTCTCTGGTCCCCATGCCGATGCCCATGAAGATATATCCGATCTGGGCGGCGGAGGAGAATGCCGTCATTTTTGTAATGGTGCGGGCACGGATAGCGGATACAGATCCGATAATCATACCTGCAATACCGAACAGGAAAAGAATGTTCTGAATTCCCGTTTCCATGAACAGGTCATGTCCATATACCCGATAGATGATTTTAATCAGCAGAAAGATGTATCCCTTGGAGATTACGCCGGATAGAATTCCGGAGGAGGACGGCGTTGCGGTGCCGTAGGTATCCGGCATCCAGAAATGGAAGGGGAACAGTCCGCTTTTGATGGCGAGACCGCTGACCGTCAGCCCGATGGATACCACCATGACGCCGTGGTACATCCCACTGCTCCATGCAGCCGCAGCTGCCTCCTGAAGCTGAGGAAACAGCAGATGTCCTGTTACGCCGTACAGGAGGGTGATGCCGATCAGAAACATGCCGGAGCCGATTAGATTGAAAATCATATATCGGGTGGCAGCAACCAGCGGCTTGCCCCCTTCCCGGATCATCAGCAGACCGCAGGATGCAAGGGTGCAGATTTCAATAAACACATATCCGGTGAAAATATCGTTGGTGTAGCACAGGGCGAACATCGCCACCTGCGCAAGGTCTACTAATATATAGTAGAAATTTTGCTTGTCGGCGCGCACATCCAATAGGATGCGGCTTTTGCCGGCTGCAACGGAACAGAGAATGACCACGCCGAATAAAAGGGCAAACGCAGGCTCCAGAAGTCCGGCGGCGATCTCGTTTCCCCAGGGAGCAGGGAAATGCCCCATCATATAGGTGAAGCGTTCCCCGGTAATAAGATTGTGCAGAAGCACACTGCAATTCAGTCCCATTCCCACAGAAACCAGAACATAGGTGAGTCGGCGCGCGCCGCTGCCGGAAAGGACGAAGGAAATCACTGCGCACAACAAACAGAGGATGATTGCGAACAGGGGAAAATTTTTGATAAAGTCAGAGGCAAACAAACTTTGCAGCATCAGGCGTTTTCCTCCTTGTTCCGAAGTTCGTAGATTTCGTCCAGATTCAGGGAATGATATTTTTCATACAGACGGACGATCAGCGACAGCATAATCGCTGTAACGCTGACAGATACTACGATACCGGTAAGCACCAGCCCGCTGGGAATCGGATTGATGTAGTTTGCCGCATCGGTGATGCCGTCTGCAATAATGGGTGCGTGACGACTGTCGATATATCCCATGGAAACCAGCAGAAGATATACGCCGGTATCCATGATGTTCAGTCCCACTGCCTTTTTGAGAAGATTGCGGGAAAACAGCAACATGGTAAAGCCGATTCCAAACAGAATAATGGAGACGATGACAATATAATTTTCTGCGACATGGGTCCACAGATCTTCAAATGACGTTAGCATAGCCATCCCTTTCTTTGATTCAAGCAATTGTGCGCAGGGTTACTGGATGCGGCCCCGCCGGAAATACATATAAAAGGAATACATAGTGCAGCAGACTACAAAGCCTACCGCCACGTTCAGGGGAAGAATCAACCCTGCGGACAGAATCCGCCCCGGTATTCCCTGGGAAATAATGGAATGGAGGTGGTTGGCGCCTGTGAAGAAGGAATAGCTTTTTGCAATGGCATAGAAGCTGAGGGACACAAGCACTACGGTTTTAATCAGCCGTTCGCTGAAAATTGCCGCCGCCCGATTTTCTCCGTATACCATGGAAAAGAGAATCAACGCGCTGCCCAGAATGGCGCCGCCGGAGAATCCGCCGCCCGGGGAAAGATGTCCGTTGAGCAGCACATATATACCAAACACAAAAATAAAGGGAATCAAAAAGCGGCTGACAGTTTTTACAATATTATCTTTGGAATAATCCACGATTCCCGGAGCAACCACCATGGGCAGGGGTGTGCCGTCCGGTGCGGTGCGCTTTGTGTTTTTCATAAGAATGGTCACAGCGCACACAGCGGTGAACAGTACAAAGGATTCTCCCAGTGTATCAAAGGCACGGTAATCCAGAATCATGCCGGCAACGGTGTTGACTGCGCCGGTTTCCTGCATACCCTCTTCCACATATCGTTCCATCACTTCATTTACCGCCGGATTCTCTGCGTTGCCATGAGGCGGCAGGGATACTACGGCGCCCAGCAGCACGCCGATTAAAATGAGGCAGAACAGAACGCATAAAACGTTGTACAGTGCGCCGGAGAACGCCCGTTCTTTCCGCACTACCGCCTGCAGGGTGTGTTCCTTTCCCGTATATTCATGTATGATTTGGGGATCTACATGATCGGTAGTTTTCAGTGTAAAATCATAGTCCCCTTTGTACCAGGCAGAAAGCTTTTGCCATAATGTTTTTTTCATGCAGGTCACTCTCCTTGTTTGTCTTTGCCGGAGTTGTTTTGGGCATCCTGATCCGCTGCGTCTTTATCAAACTGGTGGATTCTGCGCAGGGCAAGATAAAACAGCACACCGGTCACGCCGGCACCTACAGCTGCTTCTGTAATGCCCAGATCGGGGGATTCCAGCAGCAGCCATATGACAGACATAATCAAGCTGTACGCCATATAAATAATAATCATTTTCATCAACCGTTTCGACACGGCGGTAGCAATGGCGCAGAAGATCAATCCGCCGAGAAGAAGCAGTAAAAATATTTCGCGAAGCATTTGTATATCCACACCTTTATTTAGAATTTGTGTCCGTATCTTCCGGGGCTTGATCCGGCAGCTTGCAGTACCGGCACAGCGCTTTGTCCGTCATGTATTCAAATTTTGTGAGCAGATGGGAGGAAACCGGGCTTGTGCACCATTGAAGCCCTACCACAAGCAAAAGCTTCAGGACTACGGGAGACGCACCGCGCGCCAGAATCAGTGCGGCGGCAAACGCCATCAGCGCCAGTGTGTCTGCCATCGCCGCCGAATGAATCCGGTTCAGTGCAAATTTGAATCGGAAGGTACCGAATATGGCGATAAAAAGTGTCAATACTCCAAATAGTGTGAGCAATGCCACAATCCAAAAGCGAATCCATTCAGTCGTCATGCCGCGTTCTTCCTTTCTTCTTTGGTTGGTCACTTCCTGCTGCAAACAGGTTGATATAGATTTTGCATAGGAGCATTACGGTTACGAAGGAGATCATAACGTAGATCAGCGCAACGTCCGCAAGATAATCTTCTCCCAGCAAAACGGTGAGAATCATAATGGCGATGACTACGATTGTGCTGATCAGGTTGATGCCGATGATTTTGTCAACCGTAAGCCGTCCGGTGACAGTGCGGATTAGGGCAGCGATTGCCATAGCCGCCAAAACGATCAGTGTGCCTTGAAACAGAAGGCGATATGCAGCTTCTATACTCATGCTTTTGTACCCTCCATTTTTTGCAGGATTTTTACCAGGGTGCTGTCTGCGATGCCCTGTGCCATAGTTTCATCGAGACAGTGCACTGTGTATGCTCCCTTTTTCTGCCCGACAGTAATGGTTCCGGGGGTAATGGTGATGGAGTTGGCGTAGATTGCCTGCAGAACCGGATGCCGGAGCGGAACATCCAAACATACAATTGCAGGTCGGTAATGCTTCTTGCGTCCCAGAATAATTCCTGCAACAGTCCAGTTTGCTTTCAGGATTTCCAGTATCAGAACCAGCAAATATGCACATCCTAACACTGCGCATCGCCAAATTCTCCATTCTGTTTTCAGACTGTATCCCAGATGGCGGCAAATGAACACAGTCACGCCGCCGGTGATCAGCAGTCCGAATATGCAGATTTCCAGTGTGATCTGCTGACTGAGAATCAGCCAGAACAAAAATAGAATTACGATCATTTTCTACCGCTCTTTCCATATATATTAAAGTAAGTTTTTCTCAAAGCAAACGCTATTATAGCACTTTGTTTTTGATTATGCAACATTCTGACGAAATTCTTTACGGATCTGTATTTTCAGCAATTGACATTTACAATTTGCCCTATTATAATGAAATCAACCAGGATAAATTTAGTAGTTTTGCAACCCGCAGAAAGGAATAATAGAGGTCACATTGATGAAACGGATGAAAGGCGTTACGGTTCCCCATTTGAAATCCACCGCGGACAGTGTTCCTGCACGGATAACAGATCTGGATATTGCCGTATATCCCATGGTGCAGCATATCGGCGCACCGTGTAAACCGGTCTGCCGCCCGGGAGACGCAGTATATGTGGGCACGCTGCTGGGACAGACGAGCGGCGGACTGTCGTCTCCCATATATTCCGGTGTATCCGGTGTAGTGGATAAAATTGAAAACATTCTGCTGTCGGGCGGCGGATATGCGCCAGCTGTATATATTCTTCCGGACGGGAAGATGACGCCGGATCCGGCAATCGCACCCCCGGCTGTCACAGACTTGCAAAGCTTTATAGGCGCTGTAGAGTGCAGCGGCGTAGTAGGTCTGGGCGGGGCAGGATTCCCCACAGGCGTAAAGCTGGGTGTGGGGGATGTTTCCCGTATACAGGAGATCATTATCAACGGCGCGGAGTGCGAGCCGTATATTACCAGCGACACCCGTACCATGCTGGATCGGGATCAGGATATGCTGGAAGGAATCCGACTGCTGCAAAAATATTTACAGGCGAAAAAAATCATCATTGCCGTGGAAAAAAATAAACCGAAATGCGTACGCGCGATGCGGGACATCACCGAGGGAAATGAGGCGGCTTCTGTGAAGGTTTTACCTTCCACATACCCTCAAGGGGCGGAAAAGGTGCTGATTTATCATACCACCGGCAAAGTTGTTCCCGAAGGCGGGCTGCCTATTGACGTGGGTGTGATTGTACTCAACTGTACCACTCTTGCAGAAATTGCCCGGTATATCCGTACAGGTATGCCTCTTGTGGAAAAGTGCATCACCGTAGACGGTTCTGCCGTGGCAAATCCAGGGAACGTGATTGTACCCATCGGGGCAACGCTGGACGCAGTATTTAACTTCTGCGGCGGATTCAAAACCCAGCCGGGAAAGGTACTGTACGGGGGACCTATGATGGGCGTGTCTGTACCGGAGCTTAGTATGCCCGTTTTGAAACAGACGAATGCGCTCATAGCTCTTGATGCCCGTGACGCCGCGCCGGCGGACGCGACAAACTGCATCCGGTGCGGACGCTGCACCAATGTGTGCCCGGTGGGGCTTGCGCCGGTATCTATTGCTGCAGCATACGGAAGCGGCAGCATGGAAACGCTGCAGAAAATTCATGCGAATCTGTGTATGGAATGCGGCTGCTGCAGCTATGTTTGTCCGGCAAAACGTCCCCTGGTACAGCAGAATAAACTTGCAAAAGCGGCGCTTGCCGCATGGATCAAATCGAATCAGTAACACCTACAGGATGCGGAAGGGGATTGCAGAATGAATCAGAAATTGCAGATCACAGTGTCTCCACATATCAGAAGCAGCGTGACTACCAACAGTATCATGCTGGACGTTATTATTGCCCTTTGCCCGGCGCTCGCTGCGTCCGTATGGCTGTTCGGCGCACGTGCCCTGTACATCACGGCGATTTGCGTGCTTTCCTGCGTGCTGTCTGAACTGGCGTTTGAACTGATTACAAAGCGTACGCCCACAGTCGGGGATTTGTCCGCTATCGTTACAGGGATGCTGCTTGCTTTTAATCTGCCTGTGACTATCCCGGAATGGCAGGCGGTCATCGGCAGTGTTGTTGCAATCGTTGTAGTAAAACAGTTATTTGGCGGAATCGGATGTAATTTTGCCAATCCGGCAATTACGGCGCGGATTGTGCTGCTCCTGTCTTTTTCCGGAACAATGACCAATTTTACCAAGCCGGGAGGATTTTCGAGTGGAGAGTTAATCAGCAGCGCCACCCCTCTGGCGGCTGAACCCGGGGCGGCACCCTCTTTATATGATTTGTTTTTGGGTAAGCATGGAGGATGCCTTGGGGAAACCTGCGCGCTGGCGCTTCTGATCGGTGGGATATATCTACTCATCCGCAAGGTAATTACTTGGCAAACGCCCGTTGCATTTATCGGCACAGTATTTCTGATTTTCTTTTTTACCGGAGGCTGCAGCCTTGAAGCCGCACTGTATCAGATTCTCTCCGGCGGGCTGATGCTGGGCGCGTTCTTTATGGCTACGGATTACGCTACCTCTCCGCCTACGGCCTTTGGAAAAATTGTATTTGGAATCGGATGCGGACTGATTACATCGGCGATCCGTTTGTGGGGAACATATCCGGAGGGTGTGTCTTTTGCCATTTTATTTATGAATATTCTGACCCCGTATATTACAAAGCTTTGTGCAAGAAAGGTTTTCGGCGCTGTCCCGGCGGGAAAAATCAGAAAAGCGTAACATGGGAGAAAGGAAATGGTAGTCCATATGAAACGCGAGGCATGGAAAAGTATTGCGGTTTTAACGGGTATATGTCTGGTTGTGGCAGTGTTGCTGGCGGCTGTGAACCATGTCACTGCTCCCATTATAGAAGAATCTGCTGCCGGCGGTGCACAGGCGTCCTTGTATGCGGTGCTTCCGAATGCGGCAGGCTTTGAAGAAGAAACCCCTGCCGGTGAAGTTCCCGGAACGGTTACCGGAATATTCCGGGATACAGGGGGAAGCGGCTATGCCGTCACGCTGTCCACCAGTTCTTCCTATTCTGCAACGCCTATGACCTTTACGGTAGGTGTTGGAACAGACGGGAAGATTACCGGTGTGGAAATGACCAATTATGCAGAATCCAAGGATTTCGGAGAGTATCCCAGTACCTATGTGGGACAGGATTCCACACTATCCGGCGTGGATCTATATGCCGGCGTCACCTATTCCTCAACAGCGTTCCGCAGTGCGGTGGAGGATGCGTTTTCCGTGCTGATTGAGCTTGGCGGCGTGGCACAGGGAAATAAAACGGAAGAACAGATTATTGAAGAATTAAAGCCCCTGCTGCTTCCCGGCGCACTGACCCGGGCGGGTACACCCAAGCTGGAGGAGTATGCGGTTTCTGATGACGGCATACAGCAGGCGCTGCGTGCCGCAAACGATGTGGGGTATCTGTACGTCCTGGAGGACGGAGGAGAAACCTTTGTTGCCGCAGTCAGCTCCACAGGTGGTGTGGTTTGTATGGACTTGGAGGGCAAAGACGTAACGGCGGAGAAGGAGGTCCTTGCTGCCCGTGCTTTGGAGCTTTCCGACATAGATTCCATTCATGAGAAAAATAAAACGGCCGCTGCCCGGGCATTGCCGGACGGGGCAGTGCTCACTCCTGTATCGGTTCCCGGTCAGTTTGGCACAGTGTCCAGTGTATATTCCGTATCCGGTGCAGGGGCTGCCGCCTATGCTATGGTATGCACGCCTTACGGATACCGTACCCCTATGAAGCTTGTGTTTGTATTGAGTAACAACGGTGAAACGATGGGATTCCGTTCTGCCGGGGAACTGATTCAGGAAAGCGATTATTATACGAACTATTCTCTGGATGAATCTGCATATGCAGCCGGATTGATCGGTATTACCGGCGGCACAGCGTCCGAGGATCTGACGCTGATCTCCGGGGCTACAATGACCGGCGACGGTGTATGGGCGGCATTGCAGGATGTGTTTGCCGCATATGAAGCGCTCAGGGCGCAATAGGACAGAGAGGGGGAAAACGATTATGTGGAAGAACTTTCTAAAGGGCATTATCCGGGAAAATCCCGTTTTGGTACTGTTGCTCGGCACCTGCCCCACCCTTGCTGTGACCACTTCTGTTTCCAGCGCTTTCGGTATGGGAATCGCTTTTACGGCGGTGCTTCTTGGTTCCAATATTGTGATTTCAGCCATGCGCAGGATGATTCCGAATCAGGTGCGGATCCCGTGCTATATTGTCATTATCGCCGGATTTGTCACCGCTGTTGAAATGATTATGCACGCGTTTGCACCGGATCTGTATGAAGCCCTCGGTGTGTTCTTGTCGTTGATTGTTGTCAACTGTATCATTCTTGGCAGGGCGGAACTGTATGCGAGTAAAAATCGGGTTCTGGATTCGGCTGTGGATGCGCTGGGAATGGGCATAGGCTTTACTTTGGCGCTTCTCGCTATGGCATCGATTCGGGAGATATTTGGTGCAGGCTCTTTTATGGGATGGGAAATTCCCTTCCTGTCCAGGTTTGCCGTCCCAATATTGACCAACTCCCCCGGCGGATTCTTTGTATTCGGTATTTTGATTGCTATCGTAAACTGTATTACAAAAAGAAAAAACGGCAGGGATTTCGGCTGCACAGGCTGTCCGTCGGCGGCGGTGTGCGGAGCCAATGACGGCAGTCTGCAAAAGGCTGCCGAAAAGGATCGGGCGGCGGGATCCGGCAAGGACTCTAATGACACTGCACAGGAGGGCGGAAAATGATGCGGGATTTGGTAATTATCATTTTCACAGCTATGCTGGTGAATAACTATGTGCTGGTGCGTTTCCTGGGAATCTGCCCGTTTCTCGGCGTGTCGAAAAAGCTTCATTCCGCGGTGGGCATGGGACTTGCGGTAACCTTTGTTATGCTCCTTGCAACAGCCGCTACATGGCCCATTCAAACGTATATTTTATCAGATTTTCATTTGGAATATCTGCAAACCATCGTATTTATTCTCATAATCGCTGCGCTGGTACAGCTTGTGGAGATTGTTCTGAAACGGTATATACCGGCGCTCCACCGCGCTCTTGGTATATATCTGCCCTTGATTACTACCAACTGCGCCGTGCTTGGCGTGGCAAAAAACAACATTTCCGAAGGATATGCAACCTTTATAGAAGCAATGGCAAACGCCCTTGGCTGCGGTCTTGGATTTTTGCTTGCTATGGTGTTGTTTGCAGGGGTTCGCATGCGTATTGAAACGGCAAAACCACCCAAATGTTTTGAAGGTATGCCGATAACGCTCATTTCCGCGTCTATTGTGGCGCTGGCGTTTTACGGCTTTGCAGGTGTGATTGATAATATGTTTCTGTAAAGGAGAAAAGCGGGATGCTGGATGCAATTTTGCCTGCCGCCGTGTGTGTGGCGGGAATCGGATTGATTTGCGCGGTCATTCTTGTAATTGCCGCCAGGTTTATGGCAGTGCGGGAAAAATCCCGGGAAAAAGAACTGCGGGCATGTCTTCCCGGTGTGAACTGCGGTGCCTGTGGATATCCCGGATGTGACGGATACGCGGCGGCGCTGGCAGAGGAAACGGAGAAACGCACCAATTTGTGTATTCCCGGTGGGGATGCGGTTTCGAAGAAAATTTCCCAGACGCTGGGTGTGGAATTTCAGGATACTGTAGAAGAGGTAGCGGTGATCCATTGCTGCGGCGATTGTGAACATGCGGTAAAAAAAGCAGATTACAGCGGTATCCAGACATGCAGCGGTGCAAAAATGCTGTATGGAGGGGAGATGGCATGCACTTACGGCTGTCTGGGAAAAGGGGACTGTGCGGCGATTTGCCCTTATGACGCGATTTATATGGAAAAAGGAATTGCCCATGTGCATGCGCCCAAATGTGTTGGCTGCGGGTTATGTGTGAAAACCTGCCCAAATCAAATTATAACACTGATGCCTGATATAAAGCAGGAAGTAATTGCGTGCAGCAATAAGGAAAAAGGCGCTGTTGCCCGGAAGAAATGTACGAATGCCTGTATTGCATGCAGAAAGTGTGAAAAAATCTGTCCAACCGAGGCGATTACAGTAGAAGAAAACCTTGCCCGGATTGATTATAATAAATGTATTGTTTGTGGAAAGTGCCAGCAGGTATGTCCGGTTGGATGCATTCTCAGCGGGGATTATGCCGGCAGACACCGGTTTCCGGAGGAATAGCGGTGTCTGCAGAAAATAAAAAATGCCGCCGGGATTTGCTGCTGATTGCAGGCATTTTGCTGGTCGGCGGCGCCGCGCTGTTATTGACGCTGTTCCTTAAAACCCCCGGGGATCAGGTGGTGGTGGAAGTAGACGGTGCGGTGTTTGGCACATACGATTTGCATGAGGATACTGAGATTCGCATTGAAACGGAAGACGGCGGATATAATGTGCTTGTAATTACAGACGGATTTGCTGCGGTAACGCAGGCGAGTTGTCCGGATAAGCTGTGTGTGCATCAGCACAGAATCAGCCGCAGTGATGAAAGCATTATCTGTTTGCCCAACAAGGTGGTTATATCTATTGCAACACATAATGGAAGCTGAAAGGCGTGTCGTTTATGAAACAGAAGACCCAGACGCTGGCGCTGCTTGGGATGTGTACAGCTGCTGCCATGATTTTATCATATGTGGAGAGTTTTATTCCTTCCCTTAGTCCAGGACTGAAAATCGGACTTCCCAATGTTGTCATTGTGTTTGTTTTGTATCGCTTTGGTTGGGTTCAGGCTGGCGTTGTGTCTCTGATTCGGGTGCTGCTGACCGCACTCTCATTTGGGAGTATATTAAGCTTAGCATACGGTGCTGCCGGTGCGGTGCTCAGCCTTGCGGTGATGGCGCTGCTGCGCAGAACGCAGTTCTTTTCTGCGATTGGGGTGAGCGTCGCAGGAGGCGTGGCACATAATACGGCGCAGATTATTGTTGCTGCGGCTGTTATGGGTACGCGTCAGGTTTTGTATTACCTTCCTTTACTTATTATTGGCGGTACTGCCGCCGGCGTATTAATAGGGATTGCAGGAGGAATCCTGCTCGCACGCTTGCCGCAGAAACACACTGTAAAATAAACAATGTTTGTTTCTTTATCAACAATTTATGTAAA
Organism: Clostridiales bacterium; assembly: GCA_011957885.1. GTDB lineage: Bacteria > Bacillota > Clostridia > Oscillospirales > CAG-272 > Avispirillum. The sequence goes on along the minus strand of BLMO01000193.1, from coordinate 4,865 downwards.
ATTTGGGATCCTGTTCGAATTAAACATGGCAATTTTACATAAAAACCTTGACAAAAACGTGGGGTTGTGATATGCTAAATGTGAAAAAGGTAGATAGTGGAGCGGTGTCCCTTTCAGATAACATTGCTTTCCTGCGTTCGGTTGCGGCAGTTTTTGCTGTGGTGTGCTTCCGAGAGTGGATGTCTGCCATAATTTGTGATACTTTTACAGTCAGAAAGGATTCAGAAAGATGAAAAAACTGATTGCATGTTTGCTGGTATTGTCTATGCTGCTTGGCGGTATGATACTGGCGATCGGTGCTGCTGATGAAAAATCAGAACCGGAACGGGTTCCTGCGGAACACGGTCCCGTTACCGAAGAGGATTTGAACAACGGCTTGGTTGCTGTGCGCAGGACGCGCGGCACAAATAAACAGATAGGCGATAATCTGTATTGCCAGGTTTATTGGTACTCAATGACAAAAGGCGGTACGCAATACTTTGAAGCCGTTATCACAGGAAGCGGCACAATGAACGATTATCGCAAAGGTCTTTCCATGATCAATACTGATACAAAAAAGGTTAGCAGAGTCTTTATTGCTGACGGAACGACCAATATCGGCGCCTATGCGTTCAACGGTATGGGGAAACTGGAATATGTATCCATACCTGACAGTGTGAAAACAATCGGAGATCATGCATTTTACGGCACTGCTGTGAGCAACGTAAAGCTTCCTGACAGTATCACCTCTATTGGTGATTACGGATTTGCTTACTGTAATTCTTTGATATCTGTAGAGCTTCCTGACGAATTGACGTCCATCGGTGAATATGCATTTTTCCGCTGCTCTAAGCTTGCTGTGGTAGATATGGGCGCAAAGGTTGAAACTATTGGTGAGCGGGCATTTGCATATGATCCTGAATTGACTGCGCTTGCGCTTCCTGATTCCATAACGGAAATGGGTGATTACATATTCCTTAGCTCCGGTGTGAAGAATCTTCGGGTTCCTGCTGCTATCAACTATGTTTCGGAAAATACTTTCAGCGGCAACCGTGCAATGGAAACGATTGAACTGCACGATGGTATTACAGAAATTAGGGATACTGCATTCTTTATGTGTACTTCTCTGAAATCTGTTAATGTTCCGGATTCTGTAACTTCTATTGGTAAATCCGCATTTGGAAGCTGCGAATCCATGACAAGTATTCGTCTGCCTGCAACAATGGAGGCAGTTGGTGAGAATGCTTTCTATGGCTGTAAATCCCTTGAGTCTGTAGTATATCCTACTGGTGTTGGTTCAATCGGTGACATGACATTCTATGAATGCGCTGCACTGCAATCTGTTGTGATTCCTTCTGATGTAACTTCTATCGGTAAGGCTGCTTTCCGCGGATGTACTGTACTCCCTGAAATCACATTGCCGGAAGGTCTTACAAAGTTGGATAAATCTGCTCTCAGAGATTGTAAAGCACTCACATCTGTAACAATTCCTGCTGGTGTTACTGTTCTGGAAGATTATGCTTTCATGGGCTGCGATGCATTGACAACGGTAAATGCACCTGATACAGTAACCGACATTGGCAGAAAAGTATTTGCAGAGTCTGGTTTGACCAGCTTCAAGGTGCCTGCTTCTACCAGAGCAATCGGTTATGGCGCATTCTATGACTGCAAGGCGCTTTCTGATGTGACTATCTCCGATGCAGTTGTAACAATTGGCAATTATGCATTTGCACGCTGTGAGGCACTCAAATCCTTGAGCATTCCGGATTCTGTTAAGAGAATCGGAACAGGTGCTTATGGATATAAAGCAACTCTGAAAGAGGGTTCAGTGATTTTTAGTGATGCTACTGTTTACGGATCTGCTTCTTCCGCTGCACAGAAATTTGCAGAAGATATGGGGCTTCAGTTTGCAGTTGCGTCCGGCATGTCGAAGGTTGCTTATGCGGCTGACTCCGTTCGGTACTTTGGAGATGTTAACAATGACCAGATCGTTGATAGCAATGACGTTCAGCAGATGCGTTCCGCATTGTCTAACGGAACTGCTGTTGCTGATGAAATTTCCGATATCAACGGTGATGGTGTAGTTGACGCGTTGGATGTATTGGCGCTGCAGGCAATGATCGCAGGCTAAAGCTAAAATGTAAAAATAAAAAGTCCCACGAATATTTCGTGGGACTTTTTTGACTGGCACATAATGAAAAATTGAAAGACCACCAACATAAGTCGATGGTCTTTCAATTATAACTTAAGTTACTGTGCGGCAGTAACAATTGCGTCAAATTTTTCGGGCACCAGAGATGCGCCGCCAATCAACCCGCCGTCCACATGATATTTTGCCAGGAGTTCAGCAGCATTGCCGTCGTTCATGCTTCCACCATACTGAATCGTAGTTGCCTCTGCCACTTTTTCGTCATACATGTTAGCCAAAACGCTGCGGATCAGCCCGCATGCTTCATCAGCCTGCTGGGGAGTTGCAGTCAAACCTGTTCCGATTGCCCACACAGGTTCGTATGCAATGATAACTTTTTTCATCTCTTCAGCGCTTACTCCTGCAAGTGCAAGCTTCGTCTGCATGGAAAGAATTTCGTCGGTAATATTGCTCTGACGTTCTTCCAATACTTCACCAACGCAAAGAATTACAGTCAATCCGGCAGCAAGTGCAGCTTTTGTTCGCAAATTTACGGTTGCATCTGTCTCGCCAAAATACTGTCTGCGTTCACTGTGACCGATGATTACATATTCAACACCGGTTTCCAGAAGCATGTCTGCAGAAATTTCACCGGTATATGCACCGCTTTCTTTAAAATGTACATTCTGTGCGCCGATTTTTATGTTTGTGCCTTTGGCTGCTGCAATTGCAGCGTCAATATCAACAAAAGGAACGCACAAAACAATGTCGCATCCATTTTTGCCGCTTACAAGTGCAGCAGTTTTTTCAATTGCTTCTTTCGCCTTAGAAGGCGTCATGTTCATTTTCCAGTTGCCGGCGATTACAGCCTTACGCGTTGCTTTGTTCATAATAGAAAAGTACCTTTCCCCTATATTTGAAATATGATTTGCACTTTATGTGCAGATTTAAGAATTCCTCAATAAACTTGTCTGCGCGCAGCCTCGCTGAGACTGCGCGCAAATTGTGAAACCTTATTTATCCTGGAGACAGGAAATTCCCGGAAGATCCAGACCTTCCAAAAATTCAAGAGAAGCACCGCCGCCAGTTGAAATGTGGGTCATTTTATCTGCAAAGCCCAGATTTTCTACAGCAGCAGCAGAGTCACCGCCGCCAATGATAGAGATTGCACCGGAATCAGCAACAGCCTTTGCTACATCCAGTGTACCGGCTGCAAAGTGTTCCCACTCAGAAACGCCCATCGGACCATTCCATATTACTGTGCCGGCACCGGAAATGGTTTTAGCAAACAGTTCTCTGGTTACAGGACCGATGTCCAGACCCATCCAGCCATCGGGGATACAGTCGGAGGTGATGGTCATATAAGTGGTGTCTTCCTTGTATTCGCGTCCGATTACGTTATCAACGGGAAGCAGGAAGTTTACGCCTTTTTCCTTCGCTTTTTCCATCAGGCTGGTAGCCAGTTCAACTTTATCATCCTCACAAATGGAAGTGCCGATATTATAGCCCTGTGCCTTAAAGAAGGTGTAAGCCATACCACCGCCGATGATCAGTGTGTCGCATTTTTCGATCAGATTGTTGATTACACCGATTTTGTCGGATACCTTTGCACCGCCGAGAATAGCAACAAAGGGACGTGCGGGATCAGCCAGAGCTTTACCCATAATGTCCACTTCCTTCTGAATCAGGTAACCGCAAACGGCAGGCAGATAGTCGGCAACACCAGCTGTAGAAGCGTGTGCACGGTGAGCCGTACCGAATGCGTCGTTTACAAAAATATCTGCCATGGAAGCGAGTTCTTTTGCAAAAGCAGGATCGTTCTTTTCCTCTTCCTTATGGAAGCGAACGTTTTCGATCAGCAGTACATCACCGTCATTCAGAGCAGCAGCCTTTGCCTTTGCATCTGCACCGATTACGTCAGCAGCCAAAATCACTTCTTTACCGAGCAGTTCGGAGAGGCGCTTAGCAACAGGAGCTAAGGAATATTTCGGGTTCACTTCGCCCTTAGGTCTGCCCATGTGGGAGCAAAGAACGGTTTTAGCGCCGTGCTCCATCAGGTACTGGATAGTAGGCAATGCGCCGACAATACGCTTGTCATCGGTAATCACGCCGTCCTTCATAGGTACGTTGAAGTCGCATCTTACAAGCACCCGCTTGCCGGACACGTCAATGTCTTCGACAGATTTTTTGTTGTAGGTCATCTTCAAAATCCTTTCCATATAAATACTTGTATACAGCAAAGCTGTGCAGCCGTACGTTTAACAGCTTGCTTATCATACAAGCTTTCAGCATACGCATACAAATTTAATATATCACAATTTTGCCTGCAATACAATAATTTTTCAAAAAAAATAAAATCCGGGGTGTAAAAAAACTGTGACCGAATCAGAATAAATATGTAAAATAAGTCTAATGAAGAATAGAGCACCCACATAAAAAGGCTCCCCCCAGCAAAGGGAGCTGTCAGCGCAGCTGACTGAGGGATTGTTTCTACTATCATTTTGGAAGAACTACAAATCGGCAGTATCACTTATACAATTCCTCCGTCATGACCGCTACGCTTGGGCATGCCACCTCCTTTTACACAAAGGAGGCTAAGGAAAGTGTTTGTGTGCCGCGCCATTCACCTCCTTTTTGCTGGGGGGAGGCATCGCACTGTGCCTAATTAAAAGGCTCCCTTGAGCAAAGGGAGCTGTCAGCGCAGCTGACTGAGGGATTGTTTCTACTATCATTTAGCATTATCTTCATATTTATTCTG
>BLMO01000192.1 GCA_011957885.1 Clostridiales bacterium | reverse complement strand
CGACAGCTCCCTTTGCACAAGGGAGCTGTCGCGAAGCGACTGAGGGATTGTAAAACTATCATTTTTGATAATCTTCAAATCGACAGTTTAACTTAAACAAACCCTCCGTCACAGCGAAAGCTGTGACACCTCCCTTTGCACAAGGGAGGCTTTTTTCGTTTTTCCTTTGACGGGGAGCGTTTTCAGGAACAAATCCAAACAAAAAAGGCTGCATTTCTGCAGCCTTTTTTACATTGCTTATTCGTAAAGCTTGCCCATTCTGACAAGACGCTGATATTTCTCCGCTGCAGCAGCCTCTGCCTGGGTGAACAGTTTGTCTGCTCTTTCCGGGAAGGACTGTGCAAGACGCGCATACCGTGCCTCGTTCTGAATGAATTCCTTGTAGTTGCCGGTAGGCTCCTTGGAATCAATTGTCAGCTTGTTTGATTCCAGAGTCGGATTGTACCGGAACATATGCCAGTAACCTGCTTCTACTGCCTTCTTCATTTCCAACTGGCAGTTCTGCATACCGCCCTTCTTGATACCGTGCATCTCGCAGGGAGAATAGCCGATGATCAGCGAAGGACCGTGATATGCTTCAGCTTCGCGGATTGCTTTCAGAGTCTGATTCATATCAGCACCCATAGCAATCTGTGCTACGTATACATAGCCGTAGGACATAGCAATTTCTGCAAGATTCTTCTTACCGATTGCCTTACCGGCTGCTGCAAACTGTGCAACCTGACCTACGTTGGAAGCTTTGGAAGCCTGTCCGCCGGTGTTGGAATAAACCTCGGTATCAAATACCATGATGTTTACATCTTCTCCGGAAGCAAGAACGTGGTCCAAACCGCCGAATCCGATATCATATGCCCATCCGTCGCCGCCGAAGATCCATACAGACTTCTTGGACAGATAATCTTTATTTTCCAGAATCTTTGCACGCAGGTCTGCGCAAGTGTCGCACTTGCAAGCTTCCAGCATTGCAATCAGATCCTCAGTTGCTTTCGCGTTTGCTTCGCCGTCATCCAGCGTGTTCAGATAAGCGTCAATAATTGCTTTCTTATCTGCATCCGTTGCAATTTCAGCAAGTTCCTTCACGTAACCGATC
>BLMO01000191.1 GCA_011957885.1 Clostridiales bacterium | reverse complement strand
AAAGGTGAAAAGCGCTATGTCAAAGAAAATCATTTCTATTTTACTCATTTGTTGTTTCCTATCCGGCATGCTCGCAGTAGGAGTCGGCGCAGCGGAATCCGATACCCCTGCCTGGAACTTTGACGCAAACGGTCAGCTTACTGTAAATGCCGCATCCGCTTTAACAGATTACACAAGCGCGCAGGATGTGCCGTGGAATCTGTTTACCTCCCTGATTACTTCCGTTTCCATCGATTCTTCAGTATCATATATCGGAGCGTATTCACTGAATAATCTGAACGCTGCCGTACATATCGAAAACGGGAACACTGATATAGCCGAGCATGCTTTCGATAATGCCGGCGGCAACTTTGTAATCGTAAGTGTTTATAATTCTCCGGTTCATACATACGCAAAAGAACATGGGCTTGCCTTTGAAGGAATTGCCATTGCCTCCGGATCATGCGGAACAAATGCCCGCTGGAGCATTTACTCCGACGGCACTCTCCACATTCACGGAAGCGGTGCCATGACGGATTACTACAGAGATCCTACATCCACTCCCTGGTACAGCCACAAATCCACAATCACCAATGTAGTGGTAGACGAAACCATCACCTTTGTTTCACCTTATACTGTATTTTCTGCAGGCGGCTGCAAATCTGCCACGATTCTTGGAAAGAACACACAGGTCAGCGCAACTGCATTTCAAATGGTAAATGCAAGCTTCACCATTTACGGACACCTGGACTCTTCTGCACAGACAACAGCTGAAGCAAGAGGATATGCATTCGTTCCCTTCACCATCGCTTCCGGCACTTGCGGAAAAAATGCTACTTGGGCGCTATGTACCAACGGACTATTGAAAATTGACGGATACGGCGCCATGGAAAATTACAACGATCCGATAAAAGTTCCATATTTTGATTATTTATCGCAGATCACCTCTATCGAAGTCGGTGAAGGAATTACTAAGCTGTCCAAGTTCGTATATTTGGCGCCATCTGAAAGACTAACTTCCTTTACTGTCTGGAATCCCCAGGCAGTATTTGATCCAATTACAATCACCCCTATATCCTCTTCAACCAAGGTTGAACTACG
>BLMO01000190.1 GCA_011957885.1 Clostridiales bacterium | reverse complement strand
CTGCAGAAGAACGGCGCAAATACTTCAGAGAATGGAGAGAAAAAAACAAAGATAAAGTCCGTAAGTACAACCGGCAGTATTGGGAGCGTAGAGCAGAAAAAGCAAATACGGAGGAACCCAATCATGAAAACTAATCAAATCATTCGCGAAGAATTTCCACTGCTTATGAGCGCTAAAGATCTGCAAAAAGTAGGGGTAACAAAAACTATGGCTTACCAATTGCTAAACAGAGAAGATATGCCCGTTGTATGCATTGGCGGCAGAAAATTCGTTAACCGAGACAAGTTTTTTCAATGGTTAGACGGACAAACACTTGCTGCGCCACATGACGAAAAATCCTGATTTCTCCTTTAACACGGAAGGAGAAACGACATGGCAGAACGAAGAATGTTTTCAAAAACGGTAGTAGACAGTGACACTTTCCTGGATATGCCGCCTACAACGCAAAATTTATATTTTCATTTGTCTATGCGGGCGGACGATGACGGCTTTGTAAACAATCCTAAGAAAATACAACGCATGGTTGGTGCAAATGAAGATGATTTAAAGCTGCTGCTTGCCAAAGGCTATATAATCGCTTTTGAAAGTGGAATCATCGTCATAAAGCATTGGAGACTGCACAATTACATACGAAAAGACCGGTATAAAGAGACTGCATACATAGATGAAATGCGCCTTTTGCATGCCACTGAATCCGGTGAATATGAATTGAAAAATGATGCTTGGTTGCCAGATGGTATACCAAGTGACATACCAACGGTATACCAAATGGAAACCCAGGTTAGGTTAGGTAAGGTTAGTATAGGTAAGGATAATATATTATGCGCACCGGATGAACCGGCACGCAATCAAAAACCACTGAAAGAAGAAAAAACAGGTTCCATAAAACCAAAAAACAGCAAACATAAATACGGCGAATATGAAAATGTGCTGCTAAGTGACGGCGAACTGGACAAGCTGAAGCACCGTTTCCCGGACTATCTGGAACGGATTGAACGATTGTCCGGATATATCGCATCCAAAGGAACGCGATACAAGTCTCACTACGCAACAATTTGCAACTGGGCAAAAAATGAAAAGCCAGGCGGAAGGGTCAAGATCAACCCAGCAATGACGGATCTCGACCACCTGTTTTAAGGAGGGCATATATGGATATGCATACTGTTTTCGGCACAATTGCCGAAAGGGTGCCTACTGCGTCCGATCCAACCAATTACGTAGGGGATGACGGGCTCCTGTATTGCGGACGCTGCCATACAGCAAAGGAAACCGTTATTTCCTACAAATCGGATCAAATGACATATCAAAGAAAAATGCCTTGTATTTGTGACTGCGGCAGAAAGATACGGGATGAAAACGACCGCAAACGAAATGCAGAGCAAAAGCGCATGCGCGTCAAAGGCTTGCAGGAACTCGGACTTCCGGGAAAAGAACTATATAACTGGACATTTGAAAATGACGACGGCAGAAACCCCGATTTGATAAACGCCATGAAAAGATTCATAGAGGAGTTCGACTGGTTTTACGAAAACAAAAAGGGGATGCTTTTATGGGGCGGTACGGGAAGCGGAAAAAGCTTTGCCGCAATTGCAGCTGCAAACGCTTTGATCGATATAGAACGCCCTTGCCTTGTTACCAGCTTCACAAGGATTGCACACAAATTAAGCGATCAGCGGTACGGCAAACAAAACTATTTGGACAACCTAAATGCTTTTGATTTGCTCGTGATTGATGATCTGGGTGCAGAAAGAAATAGCGAATACATGCAGGAAATTGTCTTTGATATAATCAACACCCGGTATAATTCCGGAAAGCCGTTTATTATAACGACCAACCTCACCATAGAGGAAATCAAAAAGCCCGCTGAAATGAGCAATGCAAGAATATATGACCGGATACTGGAACGATGCGCGCCAATAGAGGTAAACGGCGCAAGCAGGCGGAGAATCAAAGCGGCAGAAGATTATTATGAGATTCAAAGGAAATTGGGACTGATATAAAAAGAGAGGGCTGGCGCGCCCTCTCCCGGTTCGTAGATCTATAATCCGGATCTGTCTTTTTGTGTATTATACGAAAGGCAGATCAGAATGTCAATGACAAACGAAGAATTGGCAATGCGCATCCAAGCCGGGGACAGCACATGCGTGGAACGGCTGTGGAACAATATACACAAGCTCATGCACCGAATCGCAGGAAGTATATACAAGCAGCGGCAGGAACGGTGCACAGCCGCGGGCGTTACACAGGATGATATCCTGCAGGAATGTTTTTTCGTCATGCTGCGTGCTGTGGATGCATATAACCCAGATGCAGGCTATGCATTCAATTCGTACATCAAATACCACCTAAAAAACGTGATAAACGGGCTTTTGGGATTTCGGACGGCAGGACAGCGATATGCGCCGTTGAACACTTGTACAAGTCTGGAAGTAGACATTGCAGGAGAGGGAGACGAGGGTCTGCGGCTGGAAGATATGTTGGAAGATCCGGAAGGAGCAGAACCCTTTGAAGCAGTAGAACAGTCCTTGATGTATGAGGAACTGTATAAGGCGGTAAACGCCCTGCCAGATCAGAAACGGCAGATTATCCTGTATCATTTTCTCCGGGACATCCCGTTAAAGGACTGCGCGCAGCTTTTAGGCATGCACACAATAGGCAATGCATTCCGGATCAAACAGGAAGCGCTGCGCGCACTCCGGCAGGATCCAAGGCTTTGGAGTATGGCAGAATATTACAGCAGCGGATTAAAGCATACCAGCCTTGCCTTTTTCCGGGACACAGGTACAAGCAGCGTGGAAGCCGCAGCGATCAAGCATCTGGACGAGGGCGCATACACTTGAATGATTTTGAATCATCCGAGAGGGCAAATATTTATTTCCGGAATTTTCGGAGCCCTATAAAAAGCGCGCATGAGTCCCCCCCAGTATGTGCCTGTAAGGCGAGGGCAAGGGAACTGTTAAGGGTTCCTCTCTTTCACAGAAATGGGAATTTACCCCTTTTAGGTTTTAAAAAACCGAACATTTTGAAAGCAGGCGGTTAAAACCGTCTGAAACGCCCTGTATTCTGCTTTTGATGTATCTGTGCAAATGCAACTATTTGCAACTACAAACATTGAAATCAGGACATGTTTTGTGCCAATAAGGGGCATTCCAATCGTGCGTTTTATATAACAAATATCCCCCTCTCTGCATATTTGCATAGAAGGGGATTCTTTATTTTCGCTTCAGAAAAAAATACACTGCATCGGTACAAAAACGGTACAATTCCGGTACAAAAATGCGCTGTGACTGATATGCAACGTAAGCCGAAGTATTCTGCCATTTCTGACACCCTAAAAAGGGGAGAAGAGCCAATCTGTTTTGATCTGACAATTCAGTTTGCTTATCCTCCATCGCCACAAGTGGCGATGAAATGCAAATTGTCCAGATACTTCCCAGCGCACACATTCGTTGCCACTTGTGGCAATAGTGGTGGTATATTTCAAGAACGATTATTAAATCCCCCGTATTGAGCAAACAGCATCAGTGCAATAAATACCGCGTCGAAAACAATAGCTTCTGTTTCACATTTCTCTGGCGAGAGAGGGCAGTGCCCATCCAGATGCCCCATCATGATATGTCCGACTTCATGGGCAATCAGTTCGCGCTGCTTCCATATTGGGGCTGTATCGTCATAAAAGATTGCATTTATGTCTTGTCCTTCATCTGTCACACGAAATGCATATGCTTTGCCGCGGCTGTCTCCCCTCGTCAGACTTTTGCAAATGTCCTGCGCGATTTTCTCTGAAAACCCTTTCACAATAATTCCCTGATCCTTGCATATTTTGTTTAAGATATCCATTATAGTCACATTTATTCCTTTCGTTTTTTTGTATTATAAAATTGCCAATGCCCATAATTTAACCAAAACAGGGTCAAATTTTAATGTTTCGTTTTGATATACACTTCACTGTAAAAATCAACAAATCGCGTTTAAATGCCGTTTTTAATCGTTATATGGGCATTGATACATGATTCCTGTCATGCAATCGCAAATCTGCGGTATTCTGTAGGGATTGTATACCGCTGGGCAATGTCCGGCAGTTCCTTTTTCAATGCTGCACTGTCCAGTCGAGAGGATTTCACCCGTTTATACGTGATCTTGTATTCACCGGCTGTGATTTCCTCGCGATTTCCCATTTGTGCCTTGATCTGATCTTCCAGAGATGCAATCTCCGCTTGCAGTTCTTCCAGCATACGCTTGTATTCCCGCAAATCCTTCACTGTGCTTTTGAGTTCGTTTGTGCTCATGGTGATGTTCTCCTTTTTTTGGGGATTTGGTAAAGCGGCGGGCGGCTTTAAGTTTATCTCGCTATGCTTTTCTTATCCCTTCCCGCTCTTACGTGGCATTCTTTGTTTCTGCCTTCCCTTTACCTTGTGTCTTTAGTATATCACGTTACGCAACGATAATCAATATGCAGATTCAACGAATTTGCGCAACGATATTTGTGAAATTTATATAGTTGCGTAACGATAAAAACTATGCTATAATGATTTACGAAAGAAGGTGAAATAATGGGAACATCAAAAACACGTGCGCAAAACCGTTATATAGAAAAAGCCTATGACCGAATCAATCTAACTGTGCCTAAAGGACAAAAAGATAAATTAAAAGCTCATGCGGAGAAGCAGGGCGAAAGCGTC
>BLMO01000189.1 GCA_011957885.1 Clostridiales bacterium | reverse complement strand
CAATCCCTCACCCGCTTCGCGGGAGCTCCCTTTACACAAGGGAGCCTTTTTATTTATATTGTTACTCCGCGGCAGCCCCCCTTCCGCAAGGGAGCCTTTTTTATGTTTGGCGCTGGCGCGATAGCTCCCTTTGGAGCGCCGCATAGCAGATTCTCAGATGGGAGCTTTTTTTATATGCTTTGCGAGAGATCCCTTTATATCTTTTTATTAAATCGGTTCACCGTTTTTATCAAACAGTGGAAGTCCCTCTAAATATGTAATGTCCTGCCTTGCCTGCGCATCTCCTTCCGCCAGAATGCACATGCGTCCCGCAATCTCAGCACCCGCTGCAAGTACAAGCTGCTCCAACGCTACCAACGACTCACCTGTAGAAATCACATCATCTACAAGCAGTACCCGTTTGTCGCGCATCAGCTGCACATCTGCCTGATCCAAATACAGCTTCTGCTCGCCTTCAGTCGTAATTGAATGAACAGTTGCCTCAAATACGCCTGTCATGTACAGCTTGGGACGCTTGCGCGCAACAAAATATTTTTGATTGCCTGCAAGCCGTGCCATTTCATGTGCCAGCGGAATTCCTTTTGCCTCTGCTGTAATGATATAATCATAATCAGGTGCAATCTGCAGCAAAGCCTCCGCACACGCTGTAGTGAGTGCCGGATCACCGAATATTACAAAAGCACCGATATACAAATTCTCGTTCAGGGGGCACAGCGGCAATTGCCGCTGCAGCCCTGCAATCTGCATTTCATATACTTTTTTCATAGCACACCCCTTAACCGCGCAGTACTACGCCGTATTCTTCATGTAGACGCTTCATAATCTTTTCTGCAATCGCGTCTGCTTCTTCATCTGTCAAGGTACGGTCGGCAGCGCGGAGCATCACCGCAAAAGAAACGCTCTTTTTGCCTTCTCCTACCTGTGGTCCACGATAAACGTCAAACAGCGATACTTCCACCACCATTTTTCCGCCGGCACGGAGCATGACCTCACGCACCGCACCTGTCTCCAGATCTTCACCACAAACAAAGGAGAAATCCCGTTCCAATGCAGGATATTTCGGCAGCGGCGTATATTCAAATTTCGTTTTCCGCGCCTGGAACAGTGCGTCAAAATCCAATTCCGCACCATATGCCGGCACGCCGAAGCCATAGGTTTCACAAACAGCAGGATGCATTTCGCCAAATACGCCGAGACACACCTCACCAAGCATGATCTCTGCACAGCGTCCCGGATGAAATGCCCTATTGTCTGCTTGGCTTACATATTGGACGCCCGCAATTCCTGCAAGTGCCAAAATTGCTTCCACATATCCCTTCATCCGATAGAAGCATGCACTGCTGTCCATATTATTTTCATAGAAACCAAGTACCAAACTTTTGGGTTCCTTTGGAAGCTGCTCGCCGGCAATCGGCAGATAAAGAGATGCCATCTCATACAAATGAACATTCTGATTTTTCTGACTGTAGTTATAGGAAAGCGCCTCCAGCATAGACGGCAAAGCAGTAGTACGCATAACGGAGGTATCTTCTCCAAGAGGATTCTTGATTACTACACTGTTTCTACGAGGATCCTCAGGCGCCATCCGGATTTTATCATAATACCGGGGGCTGATGAAGGAAAAGGTATGAATTTCATCCATGCCCATATCGCAAAGAGCGTCGCTGACACGCACTTCAAACTGCTGCTTTTTATTTCTGCCGCCCTGGGTCATGGGACCTTTAAATTCTGTGGAAGGAATTTTGTTATACCCGTATATACGGACAACCTCTTCCGCAAGATCCTCCATACACTCTACATCCGCACGCCAGGAAGGTACTTCTACCATACCGTCCCGGCAGACAAAGCCGAGCCGCTCCAGTACCTGTTCCATATATGCCTGATCCAACTGCACCCCAAGGAATCGGTTAATCCGCTGGGCTTCCAGTTGAATCACCGTCTGCTCCTTTTTGCCGGGATAAACATCAATAATACCGTCTACGACTTCACCTGCACCAAGCTGCTGAATCAGTTCCAACGCCCGCTGAAGCGCCGGCATGGTATTTTCCGGGTCCATACCTTTTTCAAACCGGGCAGAGCTTTCAGTACGCATACCCAGCTTTCTGGATGTGATACGTACGTTGGAACCTTTAAAGCATGCGCTTTCAAAAATAACCAGTTTTGTATCGTCTGTAATCTCGCTGTTCTCACCGCCCATAATTCCGGCAAGCGCCACCGCTTTTGTTTCATCGGCAATCACCAGCATGGAGTCGTCCAGCACATGCTCCTTACTATCCAATGAAGTATATGCCTCCTGCTGTGCAGCGCGCCGCACGATAATATGACTGCCCTCCAGACATGCATAATCAAACGCATGCATCGGCTGACCGTATTCCAGCATAACATAGTTTGTAATATCTACAATATTATTTATAGGACGCACGCCAGCCGCATGGAGCCGCATCCGCAGCCACAGGGGAGACGGTTCAATTTTTACATTTTTCACTGCAGCAGCACTATACCGGTAGCATAATTCGTCGCAGGCAATATCTACCTTGAGGTATTTTTCAATGCTGTCTCCGTCACCGAGCGCTTTCACCTGGGGGGCAGGAATATGCAGAGGGCGGTCAAAAGTCACTGCGCTTTCTCTTGCAAGTCCGATTACGGAAAGGCAGTCCGGACGGTTCGGTGTAATCTCAAATTCCACCACATGACCCTGCATGGTAAACAATTCCTTTATATCTGTTCCAGGCACTGCATCGCCAAGACCGACATCGCTCAAAATCAAAATACCATCTTCTGCTGCACCGGGCATTTCATGCAGTGTAAGCCCCATTTCTTCAAAGGAGCACAGCATTCCCTCGCTGACTTCTCCACGCAGCTTTCCCTTTTTGATTTTTACATCACCTGGCAGCAATGCACCGTCCAAGGCAACCGGCACCAATGCGCCTTCAAACACATTTTTTGCGCCAGTAACAATTTGCAGCGGATTTTCCCCGCCAACATCTACTGAGCAGATCACCAGCTTGTCCGCATTGGGATGCTGGGTGATGGATAAGAGCTTTCCTACAACCACCTTGGAAAAGCTGCTTCCCTCCTGGGTATATCCCTCTACTTTACTGCCGGTGTCTGTCATCCTGTCACAATATGCTTTTATATCTACATCGCTTACATCTGTGAAATCTGCAAGCCATTTCATTGGTAAATTCATAAGTTTCTTTTCCCCTTTCCGTTAGAACTGTGCCAGAAAACGCACATCGTTTTCATAGAGATACCGCAAATCATCCACATGATGCTTGAGCATAAAAATCCGTTCTATACCCATACCAAAAGCAAATCCACTGTATTTTTTCGGATCAATATTGCAGCCGCGGAGCACATTGGGATGCACCATACCCGCACCCAAAATCTCAATCCATCCCTCGCCCTTACAAAGCCGGCAACCTTTACCGCCGCACTGGAAGCAAGACACATCCACTTCCGCGGAAGGCTCTGTAAAGGGGAAATGGTGGGGGCGGAAACGAACCCTTGTTTCTTCACCAAACATAAGCTGTGCAAACTTCTCCAACGTTCCCTTCAGGTCACCCATAGTAATGCCTTCATCCACAACAAGTCCTTCCAACTGATGGAACAGGGGAGAATGGGTTGCATCCATTGTATCGGAGCGATATACACGACCGGGAGAAATAATCCGAATAGGCGGACGCATATGCTCCATGGTACGCACCTGAACCGGAGAAGTCTGGGAGCGCAGCAGCACATTATCTGTAATATAGAAGGTATCCTGTGTATCCCGTGCAGGATGGTCCGCTGGGGTGTTCAGTGCCTGGAAGTTATAATAATCTGTTTCCACTTCCGGACCTTCTGCAATGGAAAAATCCATCCCGCTGAAAATATCTTCCAGTTCCCTGCGCATTTTTGTGAGCGGATGCAAATGACCCATATATACTTTTTCGCCGGGTACTGTAACATCCAGTTTTTCTCTGCGCATACGTCCTTCCATTGCCGCAGTCTTTAACTCGCCTGCACGCTTTGTAAGCTGTTCTTCAATCTGCGCACGCACCTCATTTGCAAGCTGCCCCATAATGGGGCGTTCTTCAGGAGAAAGCTTGCCCATACCCCGCAGCACTGCAGTCAATTCGCCTTTCTTGCCCAGATACCGGATTCGCAGCGCTTCTATGTCTGCGTCTGCTGCAGACAGCGCCGCAAGGGCTTCTTCCTTAATTTTTTGTAATGTTTCTTTCATGAGATTTATATGCCTTTCTATTGATATTGAATTTGTTGAACGATTTGTTGACAAAATAAAAAATCCGTCCCAATTATACAAATCGGGACGGAATATTCCGCGGTACCACCCAAATTCCGCAAAGCGGCACTTGTTTCGCTGTAAGGGGCGCTTCCCCCGGCAGACTACTATATTTTCACCTACCGCACTCCGAAGGGAAAGGCATCCTGCAACAGGCAGTGTGCTTTCAGCCATCGACACACCTCTCTGCAAACCTGATCTTCTGCATTTGCCAACTTCATCATCGTTTCAATTATTTAGTTTTATTGTAACACATATAAACACAAATTGCAAGCTATTTTTTTTCTTGTTTTTCCCAAAATGCCAATACCGCAGCATGCAGTGAATATGCATCGCCTGCAAATCGGATATGTTTCCAAGCCTTTGGAAACAGCCGGTAGGTCTGCGGCTGGGCGTAACGGTCATCAATCAGTACCACAACACCCTGATCTGTCTCACTGCGGATCACACGTCCGGCAGCCTGCTGTACCTTAATCATTGCAGGATAAGTATATGCATATGCAAATCCGTGTTCTCGGGTTTTCTCAAAATA
Organism: Clostridiales bacterium; assembly: GCA_011957885.1. Taxonomy (GTDB): domain Bacteria; phylum Bacillota; class Clostridia; order Oscillospirales; family CAG-272; genus Avispirillum. Next base: position 6,205 of record BLMO01000189.1, on the reverse strand, counting down.
ATCCCGCAGCAGGTTTTGCTCCGCGGTAATTTTCGGCAGCCCCATCCCTACAATAATTGTTCCGATCAGCTTTTCCCCGCGCAAGTCTACGCCTTCGGAAAATACGCCGCCCAGTACGCAAAAGCCCACCAATGAACCGTCTTTTTTTGAAAAAGCCTCTAAAAAGGCATTTCGTTCATGATGGCCCATTCCCTGCCTTTGCACTACTGTCTGTATATGAGGTGCAGCCTCTGCAAATGCAGAATATACGCTTTTCATATATGCATAGGAAGGAAAATAAACAATATAGTTTCCCTCCCGCGCTTCCGCCACCGACAAAATCATTTCACTGATTTCCGAAGCATAATTTTCCCGATCACTGTATCGGGTGCTAATTGAATCTACACCAAAAATCCCCAGTTTATCTGCATCATAAGGAGAATCCAATTCCAGGCAGGGCGCATCCGAACACCCCAGCACATCTGCAAAATATTCCATAGGCGTCAGTGTTGCTGAGAAAAACACAGCCCCCCGCACCGGATGCATCATATGCTTAAGGATTTTCGATGGATCCAGACACCGTATAAAAATTTGCAATCTGCCCGCAATGCTTTCTGCATAAAAGACAAATGTAGAATCAAATAGTTCTATACTGCGCAGGAATCTGCTGCACTGAGATATCACCTGATCCAGCAAAGCATGTGCTCCCTGATCATCTGCATCCCTTAGAATCTCCCCACCAACCTGCACAAACTTTGTAAGCGTGGTATCAAATTTTTCCGGAACGCGACCGGAAAGATAATAGCCAGTCTGCTGCCCTGCAGCATCCAGTTGTTCTTCCGAGCGACATAACTCCGCAGTTTGCTGCAGTAGCCGAAGCACTCCTGCAAGGGATTCCCGCAAATCCTTTTGCTCCGGAAAGTAGTCGTCCATATTCTTATATAATCGCATAAAATCCACTGCCACAAGGCTCGCCGAATACATTTCTCTGGCTCGGTCAGGCAGATTGTGCGCCTCATCCAACAGAACTGCATAATTCCCTGTGCCTTTTTGAAAATACCGTTTGAAGCGGATATTAGGATCAAACAGATAATTGTAATCACAAATAATCACTTCACAGTACTCGCTGATGTCCAGTGAAAGTTCATAGGGACAAAGACCGTGTTTTTTTGATACAGCACAGAGCATCGCAGTATCAATTACAGGATGATTCTGCAAGAGTTCCAGCATAGCCGCATCTCTGCGTTCTTCATAAGATTTTCTGTTCACTTCACCCATAAATGGGCACAGACGACACTCTCTCCCCTGCCATTGATTGTGCCGAAATCCGCCATCGGATTGAGAGCAGGTTCTATCCTTGGAAGCAATCATAACAGCGCGCAGCTGTGGTACCTGCACAGCCATATCGCGGCATGCCTGTACCGCCGCATTGCCGGTAACAGTCTTGGCTGTAAGATAAAAAATCTTGTCCACATACCCGCTGCCCAGTGCCCGCAATGCAGGATATAACGCAGAAATCGTTTTCCCGATTCCGGTAGGAGCACAAACCAGCAGCCGTCCACCATTTTTCAGGACGCGGTATGTATCATTGATAAAATCCCGCTGTCCATCCCGAATTTCCCGATAGGGAAATACCATTTCGGCAAGGTTCGGGTACCCCTGCAATTGCTTTGCTGCCTGAATGGCAATGAACGGTGCGGCGCGTGCAAGCAGAATTTCAGACATGTGCCTAAGAATAGTTTCGGCAAGAATACACTCAAAAGAAGAAGTCTCCTCCCTTCCCTGTACCGTGTAGGTCAACCGAAGTGTGACAGCCGGCAAATGTTCTTCCTGACATAGCATATATGCACACAAAAATCCCTCTGCAAGAAAGGCAGGATCTCTGAAAGGATGGGTTTTACCGGTAATTCGCCCGACCTGCCGAAACTTTTCCAGCTTTATATTCTCACCGGTACGATAAATTAAATCTGCTGTGCCTGTCACTGTAAAAGCAATTTCACCACTTGTAACTGCAAGAAACAAATCTTTGCCGCCCTGCGGAATTTCTTCGGCATCTGTGGAAATAAAAAGATTTCGTCTTTGGACAGATTCGCTTTTTGTTCTGGCAAAAAAAGCAATTTCACCTGCGCTGACATATATTTCATTTGACTTTGGATCTATGCGTATATTCACGTCAATCTCCTTTCAGGCATTCTGTATCTGCAATAAACCGCCACAGACGCGCCTGATCTTCTTTGGAAGCATATCCGATTCCTACTCTTGGAGTTGTATGATATGTGGGTTTGCATCCGTCATCTTCAATCCAGAGTTCTTCACTGCCGCACAAATCCTTATGATTCAATTCTCTTGTAACCTGCATAGCTTTTGTTACTCTTCCAGGTCCGAATATATCATCTGCACCCCGAATCAACACTGCTTCGGGAAATCCTGCATCCCCTGCAACCACATTCAGCATATCATGAATACCATAGCATAGATAAACATAAATCGTTCCGCCGATCTCATACAAAACCTGCGTGCGCTTAGTCTTTCCCTTTGACGCATGACAGGCTGTATCGGACTCGCCCATATAACATTCTGTTTCAGTTATACGCATACGGATCACGCCATCCGCAGTTTTTCTGCAAAGAAGCTTTCCGAGTAAAGCAGGAGCCAATGCGTCTGCATGCATTTGATAAAATGCCCGATCCAATCTATGATTTCTCTCCATGGCATACCTCAGTACATCTCTATATAGTATTATCTTAACACAGAATACAGAAAAAATCCATATCCAACTTGCAATTTTGCCTGCTTCATGCTATACTGAAATATATTATCAGCAGGAGAAGCTATCATGGATGAACTCAATTATATAAAACCCGGACGCTACAAAACTCCGGTTGATGCCGATGCAAGACGCGATGAATTCGATCTCAAAAACGGTGAGGTTTTGTACAGTGGCAGACCAGTAGATATCATTTTCACAGGAGATTCCATCACACATTTTATGGATGAAAATCTATACTATGGTAAGTTTGGATTGGTTCTGAACCGGGGAATTGGTGGAGATGCTGCAGATATACTGGCATGGCGGTTCCACGCAGATGTAACACAGTTGAAACCACGGCTGTGTATTGTTTTGGTTGGTGTAAACAACACATGGGAATTGGATAGCAAAATCAGCAAAAAAGGTAAATATGATCGGCGCGCCGCCAATAAAGTTCTTGCTTTATTGGAAAAGAGTTATCGCAGCATGCTGGAGGAAGCGAAAGAAAACAACTTTACGTTGTGGCTTGCTTCCTGCCTGCCTACAGGAGAAGAAATTCCCAATGCAAAACAACGAAATCCGTTTATAGCGGAAATAAATGCATTGATCCATCGGCTCACTGTTGAATATGGCACAAAGTATGTAGATTATCATTCCCGCCTTGCGAAAGAGGATGGGCTCACTTTACAGGAAGGAATCAGCCGTGAAGGAGTACATCCCAACTATAAGGGATACACCATGATGAGTGAGGTGCTCACTCCAATGCTGGAAGAATTCTTTCGGTAAACAAACATCTATAAAAAAGCTGTTGACAAATGTCAACAGCTTTTTTATCCTATTACATCATCCGATTCTCGTATTTTACTTTACAGAAGTCTGGTCAAACGTACTAACAAATAGATGTTGTGGAGTAAAAATGCAAATAAAATTGCTTCCCATAGAATAAATAGCCGAAGGGAGTAGCACTTTCTCCTGCGGACCTCCAACACACAAAATATGATATATACAACAGTAGCTGCAAACATGCAAATATAAAACGGCAAAAAAGGCGCTAATGCGCGGTCTATCCCCAATCCCACTGAAAAAAATCACAAGAAAAATAAGTTCACATATAAGCGGCTTTGTCGGGCTTGCATGCTTATCCGGCGATTTTATAAGGAACACCTCTTCAAATATTTATACAGCATACGTTATACTATTGATTTATCTTGCCAAATTCATATTGTAAAAGATTATTAAAAAAGCAATAGAAAGAACGATATGGAATCCTAAAATAACAGCCAACAACGGATCAAAAGCTTTTCTGCGAACTTCTATTATATAAGATATAATGGGCAGAATGGTAGTAAAGATCAAACAAATATAAAGTGAGAAGAGCGGCAAGGAACATGTGCGGGCGATCAAATTCAAAAATATAAACGCACAGTTCACAGCTAGGCAAACAATAAGTATCGTCGGCTTTTTATACTTTTTATCAACGTACATATTGACACCTCCAGTTCAAAATATAGTATTAGTTTAATACAAAATTATTAATTGGAGTCATTTGAGAAGAACCTATAAGAACATTCGAAACTCGTTTTTCAGATGAACTAGGAATTTTAAACACTCCATTTGCATGTTGAACACACGTAGTTACCGAATATCTATATTCATCACATGCGCAAATTTTATTCATACCCTCCTTTCGCAATCCAAAAAATAAACGAGGAACTTTTCTTAATCAACTTTCGTTTTATAAATGCAGCCATGCAAATTAAGGACTTATCTTTCTATACGAAAAGTTTTCAATTAATAATATATTATTATATTAGCATATATGTTATCAACTGTCAATAAAAAGGCAATAATGAAAATATTTTTGTATATTATCACCAATAAATCCCATTTATGTAATCCAATATAAATATCTAAAAAAAGTGTCAAAAGTTCTCGGAACTATAATACCCGAATATTTTACCTTTAACGCTAATCACCGCACTATATTACAATTTCTAATTACTGCATTTAAAATTTCTCACCCAGCCATAATAAATTTCTGTACGATCTGTGTTGTTTCCATAAGTTTTTTTATTTTTTCCCCCTTGGAATACATAACAGTATATGGTATATCTCTTTCCTCCATATATATTCATCAATATCCGCCCTATCTCATCAGCAATACACTTGCCTAAAGTAGATTTTCCTGCTCCAGAAGGTTCCAATATAATTATTCCATGCATTTTGCTTCTACCCTTTAAAATTCAGGATTTTTACTGTATCCAACTTCTGAACCACTTGAAAATTCCTAACATGATTAGCAATGCAATGCAAATTCAATCCGATCGCTCATCTATTTATTAAAATTCCCTTCATGTTTGGTGTTTCGTTGCTGGTTTGATATATAATATTTTTTTCCTCTGCAGTACACGAAAGGAGTATTTTTATTTCTGAATCACGCTTTATTAAATCTACCACAACCACGATTGCATCTACGAATTTTTCGTTTGCAGTTCCCACCCACACATCTATTCCATCTCCGTCCATTGAAGAAGTATTTTTTAAATATCCGTAATCTACTTTATAGATAAAATCAGGATATTTAGGATGGGCACTACCTTTAGGTCTGTCAATTATTATTTCAGAGCTGTAAACCAATTCATCCAATGCTGTCCAAAAGTTGCTTGTAATTTTCATTTTTTCAACCATAGCAATGCATCTGCACTTTTTCATTTTATTATAATCAAAATATATGCAAATTCTGTTTCAAAACATTTGATTAAATTTAAGTGGGCATTTGTTATATATTTTTTTATAACGGAAAAATTGTCAGGATAGATCAAAATCTTTCTTTCACCCATATCTATGTATGCATCTTGATTCTTGCTGAGAGATAAAATAAAACGTCCATTTTCATTTAATAAAGATGCAGTTTTATAAATAGCAGCTTGCTTATCTTGAAAGTGAAAAAAGGTTAGAGACGAGTAGATGATATCAAATGAGGAATCAAAACTGTGCTCCATAAAATCATCGCATATAAGCATCACATTATTACTCATCGAAAGATTTTCTTTTGCACGCTGAATTGTTTTAGGTGAAATATCAATTCCGCAAAATTTTGCACACAGTGGAGCAACCTGCACTGCCAATCTTCCAGTCCCACAACCAATCTCCAACACCGATTTGAATTGATCAAGTTCCATACTGTTTAGAAACAAGCCGCCGTCCCATTTATTCATATAGTCCCGTAATTGTTTTGGATCATGCACCGGGTCATTATTTTCATCAACCAACATGTCATAATGTTCAATAATTTCCCGATTGCTCTCCATCATCCATGCCCCCACATATGTGCTGAATATTATATTTTGAAAAGTTACAAATAAATTATATCATAAAAAAGGCTTCAGATCAACAATCTGAAGCCTTTTAAATATTATCTTAATTTTCGCCGTTAAAAGAAAGAGGAAGGACATAGAAAACCGAAGAAGAAGGAAG
>BLMO01000188.1 GCA_011957885.1 Clostridiales bacterium | reverse complement strand
GGGTTAAGTCGTAACAAGGTAGCCGTATCGGAAGGTGCGGCTGGATCACCTCCTTTCTAAGGAGAATCGGACATAGGAACACACACCTGTGTCGAGGAGTCGGAATGGATTTGTTGTTCAATTTTGAGGGAGTCCGCTGTGGGACAGGGTATGATTGAAAAGAGAAGAAGCGGTGGAAACCCGTAAATGGGGGTGTAGCTCAGTTGGGAGAGCACCTGCCCTGCAAGCAGGGGGTCATGGGTTCGAATCCCATCATCTCCACCAAGCAAGGGCTCATAGCTCAGCTGGTTAGAGCGCGCGCCTGATAAGCGCGAGGTCGGTGGTTCGAGTCCACTTGAGCCCACCAAAGGAACCGCAAAGGAAGTGTTACAAGGTTTCAAAAGCGTTTGAAGGGATTCAAATGTTTTTGAAGCCGTGTAACAACGGCTGACCGCAAAGGAAGCGGGAGTTCATTGAAAACCGAATAAGAAGAAAAAAGCAAACACGAACAGGCTTTTTAAAAAGCAAGGGAAAAAGAAGATGTAAAAATCAGGTTTTTCCGAAAAGGGTAAAAGCAATTTTAGCCGAAGCAAAAAGTAACTGTAAAAAACGTGGAACACAGCAATTCAGAGAACAGTATATCGACTGATATACAAAGGAGTTCAAGCTAAGAAGAGCATAAGGGGAATGCCTTGGCATCAGGAGCCGAAGAAGGACGTGACAAGCTGCGAAAAGCTGCGGGGAGCTGCAAATAAGCATTGATCCGCAGATATCCGAATGGGGAAACCCATGTGATGAAGAATCACATAGCATATGGTGAATCAAATAGTCATATGCGGGGAACCTCCCGAACTGAAACATCTAAGTAGGGAGAGGAAAAGAAATCAACCGAGATTCCGCAAGTAGTGGCGAGCGAACGCGGAAGAGGCCAAACCGGAAGTAGAAATACATCCGGGGTTCGGACTGTGAAAGCTATGTTGGAAGTTAGCCGAAATGTATGGGAAGACATACCAAAGAATGTGAGAGTCATGTAGGCGAAAACGGAAAACAGGCGGCAGTATCCAGAGTACGGACGGACACGAGGAATCCGTTCGGAATACGGGTGGACCATCATCCAAGCCTAAATACTACCTGATGACCGATAGAGAAGAAGTACCGTGAGGGAAAGGTGAAAAGAACCGCGGGAGCGGAGTGAAAGAGAACCTGAAACCTTATGTTTACAAGCACACAAAGCACGTTAAAGTGCGATGTGGTACCTTTTGTAGAATGGTCCGGCGAGTTATTGTATGAAGCGAGGTTAAGGGCCTAAGGTCCGGAGCCGCAGGGAAACCGAGTGTGAATAGCACGGAAGTTTTATGCAATAGACCCGAAACCGGGTGACCTATCCATGGGCAGGTTGAAGTTGCCGTAAAAGGCAATGGAGGACCGAACCGACCCCCGTTGAAAAGTTGGCGGATGACTTGTGGATAGCGGAGAAATTCCAATCGAACCCGGATATAGCTGGTTCTCCCCGAAATAGCTTTAGGGCTAGCCTCATAACTGTTTGCCGGAGGTAAAGCACTGAATAGGCGCGGGGTCGAGAGATTACCAACCCTTATCAAACTAAGAATACCGGACAAATGAATTATGGGAGTCAGACTACGTGAGATAAGTCTCGTGGTCGAAAGGGAAACAGCCCAGACCCACAGCTAAGGTCCCAAATACATGCTAAGTGGAAAAGGATGTGGCAATGCAAAGACAACCAGGATGTTGGCTTAGAAGCAGCCACTCATTGAAAGAGTGCGTAACAGCTCACTGGTCGAGTGATGCTGCGCCGAAGATTTAACGGGGCTAAGCATGTAACCGAAGCTTGGGCAGGTATTAAATACCTGGGTAGGGGAGCGTTCCATAAGGGGTGAAGTCAGACCGAAAGGACTGGTGGACTTTATGGAAGAGAGAATGCCGGAATGAGTAGCGAGAATTGCGTGAGAATCGTAATGGCCGAAAATCTAAGGTTTCCAGGGGTAGGTTCGTCCGCCCTGGGTTAGCCGGGGGCTAAGGCGAGGCCGAAAGGCGTAGTCGATGCACATACGGTGGAAATTCCGTAGCCGCTGAAGATTTAAGCACACTGACACACATGTGGACCTTGAGCCGGGGGTTGGTAGACCCGGTCGAAAGGGACTGAAATTAGAGTAGGGAAGCAAGGAAGACATGTGGCGAGAAAAGGTGTGAGGGATATCTGGAGCGCCCGTACCGCAAACCGACACAGGTAGATGAGGAGAGAATCCTAAGGCCAACGGGAGAAGGGTTGTTAAGGAACTCGGCATAATGACTCCGTAACTTCGGGAGAAGGAGTGCCAGCGCAAGCTGGCCGCAGTGAAAAGGCCCAGGCGACTGTTTATCAAAAACACAGGTCTCTGCAAAACCGAAAGGTGAAGTATAGGGGCTGACGCCTGCCCGGTGCTGGAAGGTCAAGGGGAAGTGTAAGGGGAAACCCGAAGCACAGAACTTAAGCCCCAGTAAACGGCGGCCGTAACTATAACGGTCCTAAGGTAGCGAAATTCCTTGTCAGGTAAGTTCTGACCCGCACGAATGGCGTAACGATCTGGGCACTGTCTCAACAGCCCGCCCGGCGAAATTGTAGTACCGGTGAAGATGCCGGTTACCCGCGACTAGACGGAAAGACCCCATGGAGCTTTACTGTAGCCTGATACTGGAATTCGGTCTATTATGTACAGGATAGGTGGGAGACTATGAAGCAGAGGCGTCAGCCTTTGTGGAGTCGACCTTGGGATACCACTCTTGATAGATCGGATTTCTAACCAGCGGCCGTGGATCCGGCCGTGGGACAATGTCAGGTGGGCAGTTTGACTGGGGCGGTCGCCTCCAAAAGAGTAACGGAGGCGTTCAAAGGTCAGCTCAGCGCGGACGGAAATCGCGCACAGAGTGTAAACGCAAAAGCTGGCCTAACTGCGAGACCTACAAGTCGAGCAGTAACGAAAGTTGGAGTTAGTGATCAGGTGGTAGTGAATGGAAATGCCATCGCTTAACGGATAAAAGCTACCCTGGGGATAACAGGCTGATTTCCCCCAAGAGTTCACATCGACGGGGAAGTTTGGCACCTCGATGTCGGCTCATCACATCCTGGGGCTTGGAGAAGGTCCCAAGGGTTCGGCTGTCCGCCGATTAAAGTGGTACGCGAGCTGGGTTCAGAACGTCGTGAGACAGTTCGGTCCCTATCTGTCGTGGGCGCAGGATATTTGAGAGGAGCTGACCTTAGTACGAGAGGACCGGGTCGGACGTACCTCCGGTGCATCAGTTGTACTGCCAAGTGCATAGCTGAGTAGCCGCGTACGGATGCGATAAACGCTGAAAGCATCTAAGCGTGAAACGTACCTCAAGATTAGATATCCCACAGCATAAGCTGGTAAGGTCACTCGTAGACTACGAGTTTGATAGGTCGGAGGTGTACGCACAGTAATGTGTTTAGCTGACCGATACTAATAGACCGAGGGCTTGAACTACTATGTTCTCATTTGCTTGCATTTGCAAGCTGCTGTTTGTTCGCTTCCTTCTTCTTCGGTTTTCTATGTCCTTCCTCTTTCTTTTAACGGCGAAAATT
>BLMO01000187.1 GCA_011957885.1 Clostridiales bacterium | reverse complement strand
ATATCACTGCCCGATTTATTCTTTCTGCAAAATGACAGCATTACAATCCCTCACCCGCTTACGCGGGAGCTCCCTTTGCTGGGGGGAGCCTTTATTATGTTTGCTCTACGCGGGAGGCCCAGGATTCGTTTCACGAACCCTGGGGCCTTTTATTATTCTGTCATGCCAATTTCCTTGCCGGCAGTAATTATTTTACTGATTCAACTGTGCTTCCACCAATCGGTCGACAACCGTAGGATTTGCTTTGCCGCCGGATACCGCCATAACCTTACCGACAATTGCTTTTGCGGCAGCCTTCTTACCTTTTTTGTAGTCTGCCACAGATTTGGGATTCTGCTGGATTGCTTCCTGCACCCATTTCAAAATGACCGCTTCATCGCTCACCTGTGCCAGCCCCTCACGGACAACCTTCTCTTCCACATCAAAATCCGCTTCCCATAGTTCCTTAATCAGCTTCTTCACTGTGGCAGAGTTGATCACACCGTCTCCGGATAAGGACGCCAATGCAGCCATACGATTCGGAAGAATTTTACAAATACTGTCCTCCCCGTCTGCAAGACGCATCACTTCAGAAAGCAGCATGTTTGCCACCAGTTTCGGATACTTTGTTTCTGCTGCAGCCTGTTCAAAATAATCAGCCAGCGCCATATCCGTGGTAAGCACTTCCCCATCATAGGCGGACAAACCGTACTTTTCCATATATTCTTTTTTACGCGCATCCGGCAGACGTGGAATCTGTGCCTGCAATGCTGCAATTTTTTCATCCGTCAGCTTGATAGGCGGCAAGTCCGGATCCGGAAAATACCGGTAGTCGTTTGCATTTTCCTTGGTACGCATGGAATAAGTTTTTCCGGAATTTGCGTCAAAGCGGCGGGTCTCCTGAATAATCTTTTCCCCTGCTTCAATTGCCTCAACCTGCCGTTTATATTCGTATTCGATCGCCTTCACAATAAACTGGAAGGAGTTCAAGTTCTTCATTTCTGTACGGGTTCCGAATGCTTCTGTGCCTTTTTTGCGTACAGACAAATTCACATCACACCGCAGAGAGCCTTCATTCATCTTACAGTCGGATACACCGGTATACAAAATAATTGCCCGCAGCTTTTGCAGATATGCCTTTGCTTCCTCGGCACTGCGAATATCCGGCTCGCTGACAATCTCAATCAATGGCACACCGCAGCGATTGCAGTCAATCATTGTTCCCTTTTCATCGTCATGCACCAGCTTTCCGGCATCCTCCTCAATGTGGATGCGCGTAATACCAATACGTTTTGCCCCTTCTGCCGTTTCAATATCCAGCCAACCATGCTCACACAAAGGGAGATCATATTGAGAAATCTGGTATGCTTTAGGCAGATCGGGATAAAAATAGTTTTTCCGATCCTGCTTGGAGTAACGGGCTATGGTACAATTGGTAGCAAGCCCTGCCTTTACCGCATAATCTACTACCTTGCCGTTCAGCACCGGCAGAGTTCCCGGCAATCCCAGACAAACCGGACAGGTTTGCGTGTTGGGAGCCGCGCCAAAGGTTGTTGGACAGGAGCAGAAAATCTTTGTTTCCGTTTTCAGCTCCACATGAACTTCCAACCCAATCACCATTTCATAATCTTTTATCATCTGCATGGTTTATTCCCCCCGTCCTCTGTTTTCAAAAGCATACCCGACACGGTACAGCATTGCCTCGGAGAATGCCGGTCCGATCAGCTGCATACCTACCGGCATACCGCCTTCTCCCGTACCGCAGGGCAGCGACAGTGCAGGAACACCTGCAATATTCACCGGCACGCTGTATGCATCTCCCAGATACATTTCCAGGGGATCGCTTGTTTT
>BLMO01000186.1 GCA_011957885.1 Clostridiales bacterium | reverse complement strand
GACGGCGGACTGGACTGCATCCGCCGTCCATTTCCGGAGCTACGGTAAATACAGAAACGATATCTGCATTATCCAAAATAAACTTTGCATCCGGACGGAGAATATGTTCTTCTGCCTGCGCACCCTTCTTGGAAGGATTGATGAAAGGACCTTCACAGTTTACGCCCAGCACCTTCGCACCGTAGCAGTCTGTGCGCGCCTTCACCTTGCGCACTGTATCAAAAGCTGCCAGAATTTCTTCTTTGGACACAGTCATTGTAGTGGGGCACCAAGATGTCACGCCATTTTCTGCAAGCGCCGCACACATTTTCAAAAGTCCGTCTTCTTTAGCGTCGGATGTATCCTCACCGGCATATCCGTGGATATGCATATCCAACAGACCGGGAGCCACATACATGCCTGCGGCGTCAATTACTTCATACTGATTGGTATTCACCGCAGACGCGTCTGCGATTTCTGTGATTTTCTCATCAAACAGCAGTACTTTACCTTCTGCCACCTGATCCGGAAGAACAATTTTTCCATTTATAATACACTTCATCGGGTTTATACCTCCATGCTACGAATCATAGCCAAATCTTCCCTTATATGCTATTATACTCACCCGTCAAGTCAAAATCAATATAAAATGAAATTTTCTCCTTATTATTTTGAAAAGAGGGATATGCAGCGGATGCATATCCCTCTTTTGAGATAAAATGAACAATAAAAGGGGTCATAGGGAATTCCGCACAGCACCTATGTCAAGCCTCCCCCAGCAAAGGGAGGTGGCGCGGCGTAGCCGTGACGGAAGGATTGTTTGCATGGACTGTCGATTTGCAGATCATTCAAAATGATAGTATTACAATCCCCCCGAGTTTTGCTGCGCAAAACTCCCCCCCTTTGCACAAGGGGGCCTTAAAGTATTGATTAACCCCGTACAAGGGAGCCTTTTGCTTGTACACACTCACCGCCGACCGTTTTTGATAAACTGAGGTGCAACAGCAAACGCAATCAGTCCAAGCACCGTATCCACCAGCGCCACGCCGACCATAGCCAAGGACACCGCGTCAAACATCAGCCCCATGATAATAACCGCCGCCGCAGGAATCAGCCCCAGATATACCAGAAGGACCTGAATAATCACCTTTACTCCCTGAGAGATTGACGTGGGTAGGGACAAGCTTGCAAGCGCGCCCGCATTTGCCGAGAAAAAGTCCAGAGAGAGGATGAACAGAACCCCTGACACTGCGGGAAGAATCGCCGGTGCTCCAAGCAGGATCACAGAAACGATCACTGCCGGAAGCAGATCCAGCAGGCAGGACACACTGCCGGACAGAATCGTCCAACCGAACTTCTGATACGCACCGGCAGGAAGCGTTACAAAAAAGCTGGTTTTCAACTCCGCCTCCAACGGATTTCCAAGAGAGCGGAAGTATGCCAATACGCCCAATACTGCAACAACCCAATACATTCCGCCCGCCGCATCGGTCTTTTTTACAATCCATATCGCAAATACTGCCGCAAGCAGATATGTAATCATTGTGGATGTAAAAAATCCAAACCGGGCAAACCGTCTGCGATTGTACATGTTTTTATAAAATAGCGCGCTCGCACCGCTGCCGCCGATTTTTCCGTTTCGCTGCAGACGCTCGCTGCGTTCCTTTTTGCGGGTTGCCACCCCGCCTTTTTCCTTAGCCTGTGCCAAAGCCGCGGCAGTTTCTTCCGATTTCGCCATTGCGTCCTCGTAAAAGTCTGCACGGATGCGCCATATAACAGCAATGAGAATTCCAATCACAGCAAGACAAAGCACGCCCATTCCTGTGGCTGCCAGATAATTCCCGATCAGCGAGAAATCCAGTACCGCCTTAATCCAACCCCATATTGGAATCAGCAGCGCCCCTTTGCTGCACCAAAATGCAAATGCAGAGGAAAGCAGATCCCCGCCGCTGCTCTGCCAATATGCGGCAAATGCCAGTGCCGCCGCTCCGCATATTCCTACCACAGCAGGAACAATATATTTTCGCAGCCGTACATGGGTGGCCGTAATCGTATATACCAGCACAGATAAAAGCTGCCCAGTGACTAGAGTGAGTCCCCACACTGCAAGCATCGCAATACAGGCTCCCATAGGAACCCCCATATTCATATGGAGATTGGGAATCTGGAAAATCAGATACAATCCCGCGGCAATCAAACCGCCCATTTTGAAAATCAACCGGAACAGCAGCACCGACTGAGGCTTCATTGGCGCCTGAAACAGCAGATTCACATCCGCCATATGGAAAATACCTGATCCGGATTTTTCCGCAGTCACCACATTCCAAAGGAGCGCCGCCAGGATCACGCCGCCACTGATAAGGGAAACAAAGTTCGCTGTCAGTTCCGGATCCCCTTCACCCTCTGAAACAGTTTCTTCTGCCTGCACAGCGTCCTCCGGTTCAGAGTCTTCCGCAAACATGCCCGCAAGTCCGCCGATCACACCGCCGAATAAAGCACACACCAATATGATAATCACATAGGTTTTCATCAGCTTCCGGATCTGATTGATCAGCGTGTGGGCGGCATAATAGAAAAACGCCTTCACCTTGTACCCTCCGTAATTTCAAAGAACAAGTCCTCCAGGCTGTGCGCGCCCTCCTCTACCTCCCGGCGGGTTACATTGGCACGCACCTGTCCTTTCTGCATGATTACCGTTCTATCCCACAGCATATCCACACTATCGATCATGTGGGTGCTAACCAGAATGGCGCATCCCGCATCCCGCATTTCCTGCATCATGGTTTTCAGTTCCTTGATTGCATGAGGATCCAGCCCAACCATAGGCTCGTCAAAAAGGAGATATTTCGGACGGGGCAGCAATCCGAGGCAGATGCTCAGCTTTTGCTGCATTCCTTTAGAAAGCTCATCGCCGAACTTTTTCACCTTATCCGTCATTTCAAACCGTTCCAGAAGCTGGGCAGAATACGCCTGATAGTCCTGAAGCTTGTATACCCGCGCAATAAATTCCATATGTTCCCCCACCGTCAGGTTAGGATACAGGGCAGGCATTTCCGGCACATATCCCAAAAGCCGCTTCGCCTCCACACTTTTATTGGAAAAACCGTCAACGGTAATTGCCCCGTTATACCGGAGAAATCCGGTGATAGATTTCATAATGGTACTTTTTCCGGATCCGTTCGGACCGAGCAGCACCGTGACATTCCCCGGCTCCATATCGAAAGTGACCCGATCGCATGCCGTCACCTTGCCGTATTGCTTGATTACATTGCTGACACTTAACATATTAAATCCTTCCTTTCAATATACAGCCGTCCCTGCCGCTTGGATAAATAGGTAAAATCTCTCCGGTGCAGTCCCGATCCGTTGGGATCTCACAGGGAACAAAATGCTCCGTGTGTCCGGTGGTGACGCCATTTTCCCATTTTTCTCCCAGCACATATACCGGGCGTTCCCGATGATCCGCTATGTACTGATCCAGCAGCTTATCCTGCACCTGCTTCTGCACTGCCGCAAGATAGGCAGCCCTGCGTTTTTTCTCCGTGGCAGAAATCTGATCCGGCATTTTCGCCGCCTCCGTCCCGCTGCGGACAGAATAAGGAAAAATGTGCAGATGCAGAAACTGCGCTGCCTTGCAAAATTCCACTGTTTCCAAAAAATCTGCTTCCGTTTCTCCGGGGAAACCAACAATCACATCTGCGCTGAAGTTCACACCCGGTAGCTACCCCCGCGCGCACG
>BLMO01000185.1 GCA_011957885.1 Clostridiales bacterium | reverse complement strand
GCGCCCCCGGCACAGCAAGAAAAATACTGCATATTTCTCTTGCCGTGCCGGGGGCGCTTCGAAAGCGAATCAGACTGAATGCACCTGCTACTGCGATGCCTGCGCCGATGCTGCCGTTTACCATGTGAATGATTGTTTGAGAAATGACAGGGATCAGTGCCAGTGCGATCATAAGGCTGGGAGTTACCCGATTGCGGAAGCAATGGAAAAGTGCGATCAATGCGCCGAGAATCAGAGACACGGCTGTACAAATAAAAAATGCAGATGCGGTCATTTGGGTTCCGATAACGGATTCAAAAATGATATGCATGGATATATCCTTTCAGTTGGCTTTGCTTGTATGCCGAATCCTTTTCGTGGATCATGGCTGTATATGCCGCACCGTATTTTGAAAAAGAACCCGGGTAGCAGGAAAAACGAGTGAGCAGCTGCGTAAGCCACAGCGGAATGGATTGTGCGGCTTTGATTTCCATGATTTGGCTTCCCGGGGGAAGAAGGGGCGCTCCGCCGGAAATTTCGGTGAAATTCGTTGGCGCCCCGTTCCAGCATATGTCGGAATCAAAGGTGATCCGCAGAGAAGGATCGTCTTTTCCAATTTTGGAAATACGAGTATACATAATAACCATTGCAGGCTGTATTTTTGGATAACAGTGCAGGGCATAGCAGATTTCTTTGGCGATTTGCGTATCACCACCGATGGGATTTTGAAAATATGCCAGTGCCTCTGCATAAGACAGTGAAAAGCGACGCTTATAGACTGTTTTATCATATTTTCGCTTTATTTCGACAAAAGCGGCGCTGAAATTCTCTGGTTTTCCATAGATACGCAAGCGCAGCTTTTCTTTAAAAATCGGTTTTTCCATAGACCTGCGGACAAGCAGAAAATCCGGAGTATCATAATATATTGTATATATATCTGTTTTTCCATATTCGTCCAGCATGGTATAGTCTTCCAATGCAGAGGAAAGCTGCCGGTACTGTTCGGCGGTAAGAATATATTTCTTTTCGTATCGCACGAATGTGCTGTTATATGTAATGCTTTTCATTTGTATATACCTTTGAGAACCAATCTGTATCATTTACAGTATATACAGTATAGCAAAAAATGCTGCTTGGATCAAGAACTATTTTGTACAAAAATCATGATTGCCGGAAAAGTAGAAATAAAAAGGCTCCCCGGCAAAGGGAGCTGTCGCCAAGCAAAGCGATAGCGACTGAGGGATTGTTATAAACAATCTCAGTCATGATCGCTACACTTGACCAAACTACTGGGGGGAGCCTTCATTTGTAGGAGAGATTTCTGTCTTGTTTGGCAGCATTTCCGAGACTTGGCTGATTGCAGTTACGACAACGGCTGCAAATTCTGCAGATCAGCTCCTACAAAATAATCATATCCGCGCTGGGCAAACCGGTTCAACTGTTTTCCTTGCTTTTTGCCACGTTCACACAGTGTGACGTCATATTCACCACGCAATTCGTCTGCTTTTTTGCATGCAGCAACAAACTGATTTGCATCGTACAGCACCACCACTTTTTTTCTGCCGCCGGGGATTGTATAATTTTCTTTATCCTTTAAAATGGAGAAAATCCGTTCGAATCCGATAGAGAAGCCTACGGCAGGAACATCCTCACCGATAAATTTCCCGATTAAATGATCGTATCGTCCGCCGCCGCCGATGGCCCCGGAGAATTCTTCGCTTGCGATTTCAAATACTGTTCCTGTATAATATCCCTGACCCCGCACAAGAGAGATGTCAAATTCTGTTTTGACTGTTCCCTGGGACAGGGCATTTACAGACTGCATAATATATTGCAGGCGTTCTGTAACGGTAGTGTCTCCGATTAAAGCGGCAGCTGCCTCCAGTGTTACGCTATCCTTGCCAAAAAACTGACAGAAACATTCAATGGTAGAGGCGGGATAGCCTTTTTCAGCCAGTTCTTCACATACGCCGGAAATGCCGATTTTATCTAATTTATCAAAAGTGATACATACAGAATCCAGTGCATCGTCTGGGAATCCAACTGCCAAAAGCGCGCTGCGCAGCAGACTTCTGTCGTTGAGTCGGATTTTGAAAGCGCCGATGCCTGTCTTTTGCAGTGCTCTTGCAGTGGTAAGGATCAGTTCAATTTCACATTCCGGCGCAGTGCTTCCGATAATATCAATATCACACTGGATAAACTCCCGCAGGCGTCCCCGCTGGGCACGCTCTGCCCGGTATACCCGGTCTATTTGAATGGCTTTAAAAGGAAGCATTAAATTGGCACGGTTGTTTGCAAAATATCTGCAGAGAGGCAGGGTAAGATCATACCGCAGCCCCATATCGGAGAGCTGTGCTTCGTCTCCTGTTTCCAGTGCGCGCTGGAGCTTGTCTCCCCGTTTGAGGACTTTAAAAATCAGGTTCAGGTTTTCTCCGCCATCGCTTTTATCCAGATTTTCCGCATCTTCCAATATCGGTGTAATAATATGTTCAAATCCGGCATTTTTATAGGTGTCCAGAATGACAGATTGCAGATAGTCCCGGATTTCCGCATCCGCCGGTAAATAATCATTTGTACCTTTAACAGTTTTTGTTTTCATGAATCATTTAAAAGCCTTTCCACATATTGGATCAATTTTATCATGTGCATAGATTTTTGTCAACACTTGGTAACCGAAAAATGCTCCTATGGAACTGTAGCGAATTATAAACGTAAAAAAGGCTCCCTTGTGGGAAACTACTGCGTGGCTCCAACCAAACGAAAAAGGCTCCCTTGTGCAAAGGGAGCTCCCG